>JACDAK010000004.1 GCA_013695495.1 Blastocatellia bacterium
CCAGTCTTCCTATACTCGGCCGCGGCCGCTCGTATATTCCCCTCAATGATATTGTCGCCAAGCACCACACAGATCGGTTCATCATCAGCAAAATGCTCAACTAACGAAAGGGCATCCGCGATGCCGCCTTCTCCATCCTGATAAGTATAGTTGAGATGACGAAGTCCAAAATCGCTCCCATTCTTCAACAGCCTTAAAAAATCGCCAGCCGAATTTCCGCCCGTAACGATCATAATATCGTCAATGCCGGCATTGATGAGTGTCTGGATAGGATAAAAGATCATCGGCCGGTCATACACCGGTAGAAGATGCTTATTTGTAATGCGAGTTAGCGGGCTCAATCGAGTCCCGAGCCCCCCCGCGAGTATAACGCCTTTCATAATTGATCAATCGATAAATTGCTGGAACCAGAGTTCGAGCATCAGCAGTGTCCAAAGCTGGAACGCGTGATCCTTTTCCGCAGACGTATGCTCATCCACATATTGCTTCATTCGATCAGGCCGAATGATGCCCCGCTTGAGAGCCTTTTCCGAAAGCAAAGTGTCGCGAACGAAGGCCTTCATCTCCGAACGAAACCACTTTCCGACCGGCACGCCGAATCCCATCTTACGTCGATAAATAACTTCCGGAGGAACGAGTCTCGATGCCACCTTCTTAAGCAACGACTTTGGTTTCATACGCCGCATCTTCAACGATTCCGGAAGCGACGCAGCAAACTCGATCAGGTGATGATCAAGAAACGGCGAACGTGCCTCGAGCGAGTTTGCCATCGAGGTGATATCCACCTTAACGAGCAGATCGTTCGGCAAATAGGTCATCTGATCCGTCAAAAGTGTCGCATCCAAAAGCCCTGAACCATTTGCCTTGCCAAACCATTCATCGAGCACGGCCCGGGGTTCGTAAGCGCCTAGCCGTCCCTCGAATTCTGTCGTGTACAACCCCTCTTTCGCCTCAGTATTGAAAGTGGACATCCACCTGAAATACCGCTCATTCCGCGGCATCCCCGCGGCTTTGACAAAGCGCTGAGCGTCACGCGCTCGCGAACGGTTGAGCTCAGACGTCGGAACGAGCCCTAGCGGAGCTTCGATCAACGCCTTCCGCACAACTCCCGGGATCCGCCCATACGCTTCTGCCAACTGCATCGCAGCATAGCGCTCATAACCCGCAAAACTCTCATCGCCGCCGTCACCGTTCAGAGCCACAGTCACATGCTTTCGCGTCTCGCGGGCGACATAATAGGTCGGGATCGCAGACGAATCGCCAAAGGGCTCGCCGTAATGTTCAACGAGCATCGGAAGCACCTCAAGCGCATCGGGTTGAACAACGAACTCATGATGCTCCGCTCCGACATGCTCCGCGACGCGTTTTGCGTATTTGAGCTCGCTGTAATCCTCTTCTTCGAAACCGATCGAGAACGTCTTGACCGGCTTCGAACTCTCCTCAGCCATAAGCGCGACGACCGACGACGAATCTACACCACCCGAAAGAAACGCACCGAGCGGAACCTCCGAGATCATCCTAAGCTTAGTCGATTCACGCAAGATCCGCGTCGTTTCTTCGATCGCCTCAGTTTCAGTGATCTTGACTTTCTTCGAGAAATCCGGGAGCCAGTATCGCTGCATTTCGATCTTGCCAGCCTTCCAACGCAGCCAATGCCCTGGCTCGAGCTTGCGGATCTGCTTGAACGCAGTCATCGGCGCCGGCACACAAAGATACGACAAATACGCATCGATCGCCTGATCGTCAACTTCCCGCCCGATCGCCGGGTGCTGCAGTATCGCCCGAAACTCTGAGCCGAAGATCAGATCGCCATTCGGACGGTGCGAATAAAGAAGCGGCTTTTTACCGACACGGTCCCGAGCAAGAAAAAGTTCCTTGGCAGCGTCGTCCCAGATCGCGATCGCGAACATCCCACGCAGATGCTCAAGAGACTCATGCCCAAATTCATCATAAAGATGAACGATAGCTTCAGTGTCCGAATTTGTGTAGAACTTATGCCCCCGCTTTTCAAGATCGGCCCGAAGCTCACGATAGTTATAGATCTCGCCGTTGAAAACGATCCACTTCGTGCGATCCGCATTGTGTATGGGCTGCTTTCCGCCGGCCAAGTCGATGATCGAAAGCCGTCGCATGCCCAACCCTACGGTTTCATTTATGTAGTAACCATCATCATCCGGCCCACGATGCGTGATGGCGCAGTTCATCCGCTCAAGAACCTCTCGGTCGACCGGTGCTTTACCATTATTAATAATACCGACGATTCCGCACATACTAGGTCGACCTCGCAACAGTCAGCGGAGCGCGCCGTCCCGAAAGCCGCCCGCGTATGAGCTCCCAACCAACCTTACGATAGGAAATTCCGAGCGCCGCCAACAAGAACAGCATCGGCATTATCGTTTGTTTATGCCGCCACGCGAGCCCAACGTTCGAAAGCCCCCAGATGTGCAGTCCCGCATAAAGCACGCAAAAAACAAAGATCGGCGCCATATCGATGAACTTATCCTTAAAGAACACCTTTATCGCCGGAAAGCCCACAATGAAGATAGCGATGATGAAAATGTTTTCGACCGCACCGAACCCGTTACGGGCTGTGCCGCTAAAAACCTCCCACGGAAAAGGCGCAAAAAAGAAATAAACCGTTGCGACTGGTATTGCGACAGATGTCGATTCATACTCCGAGTAAATCTCTACTCCGGAACCGGTCGTCGCCGCAACGTTCTCTCGCCAGGTGTCCACAACCCGCTGCTGTCTCTCAAGTCGGGCGAAATCGCGGTTGATGGCGCCGCCCGCATACATCACCACAAGTACTGATCCGAGCACCAGTCCGCCAAAAACCACATTACGAACAAGGTGCCGCCCGCTCACCGTAAGTGCCCTAAACAAGAATGCTGCGGCTACCATATAGACCGCATAAAATCGCATTACAAAGATACCGATCAAGAGCGGTATCGCCAGCAACCCGTCCTTCGCCGCGATCGCCTTCGGCTGTCTGATCATCAAATAAAGAGTCGTCCAGCTGAAAGAGATCACGAGGATCTCCTTCGAAGTGCCCGCGGATAGCAAGATCATCGACGCCCAAAACGTAGCCATGATCGCCGCGATCCGGCCCGTCGCGGAATCAAAGACACGCCGGCCAATGCGAAATATGACGATGACAAGCATCGACCCGGCGAAGGCATTGACGACCGAAACGATCATCCGGCTCGGCCCGCCGGCGATGAACATCGGGATGCCCCAGAGGAATGCCTGACCGATGTTCTGTTCCTCAAAAAAGACTAGCCAAATATCCGAAACAAAACCGTCAAAACCGTTCTCGTACCAATTCTGGGCGAAGGTCCAGCCGGACATGTAGCCCGAGGCGTCTTCATCACCAAAGAGTTCTGTCAGGTCCCATCCATAAAAGATGATCCCCATCCAAAGCCGTAAGGAGAACGCCCAAAAGAATATATTTATTTGAAAATCGGCGTCCTCATCCGCTAAGTTGCGGCCAATGAGAAACGCAGTGATCCCCCCAAATGCCAGCACCATCGGCACAGCCAACAGTTCATCCGCCTTATCGCCAAAGAAATAAAGACTCTGAACCAAGAAAGCAAAGAACGTGAAGAGAAAGAAGATTTTACCAAGAGCGATCATCAGATCTTACGAACGAATCACCAAGTTATTCTCGAGCACAAGCGCGTCAAAGTTCGCGTTATTGAAAGTGTTGATCGCATTCGCCGGCGTGCAAACGATAGGTTCCTGCACATTGAAAGACGTATTCAAGAGCATCGGAATCCCGGTGATTTTCTTAAACTCGTTTATTAGATTCCAGTAACGGGGGTTCGTCTTTCGGCTGACCATTTGCGGCCGCGCTGTGCCGTCGACGTGAACGACAGCCGGTATCTTTGCCTTATACTCTTCCGCAACCTCGATCACCGTGATCATGAAAGGGTCGTGATGCTCAACCCCGAACACCTCGGCTCCGTGCTCCTCTTGCATTGAAGGGGCGAGCGGCCGGAACCATTCGCGAAGCTTCACCTTCTGGTTCAATATCTCGCGCATATCTGCACGCCTCGGATCTGCCAAAAAGCTGCGTGCTCCGAGTGCCCGCGGCCCGAACTCCATCCTGCCGTTGAACCATCCCACGATCGCCCCATCCGAGATCATCTTTGCTAGCCGCGGCAGCAGCTCTTCATCCTCAAGCGTCTCATATTCGACGCCGGCCTCGTCCAATGCCGCCCGACATTCTTCGTTCGTAAACCCTGGACCCCAATAGGCGTGATCCATCACAAACTCCCGCGGATTGCCCAACTTCTGATGCCAAACCATCAACGCCGCACCAAGCGAACAACCCGCATCGCCAGCCGCCGGCTGTACATAGAAATTCTTGAGCGGCGTCTCGTGAAAGATCCGGCCGTTCATCACGGAATTGAACGCCACCCCGCCCGCCATGCACAGGTTCTCTGCGCCCGTCATTTCCTTCAGCTTCTTAACGAGATGAATGGCAGTGTCCTCAAGCGCCCGCTGGGCCGATGAGGCAATATCCCAATGGTGTTCCGTCAGCTCGTCCCCCGGTTTGCGTGCAGGGCCAAGCTCATTGATGATGCCGTCCGGAAATTGATAGTGCTTCGCCAGATGATGATCCAAGACCTTGATATTGAACTTGAAGTCGCCCGAACCGTTCGTCGTCAACACCTTCTCGCGGAAAAAGTCGTAATACTTTGGCTTGCCATACGCCGCCAGGCCCATCACCTTCCACTCGTCGCCCGCAAACATATCGAACCCGATATAGTTCGTCACCGCCGAATAGAACTGCCCCAAACTGTGCGGCAGCTTGATGCGCTTCAACACCTCGATCTTGTTGCCCTTGCCCTTTGAAAAAAGCGTCGTCGTATCCTCGCCCGTACCGTCCCAAGTCATGATCGCTGCCGATTCAAACGGCGAAACAAAAAACGCCGACGCAGCGTGCGTCTGATGATGTTCAAGAAAATGAAACTTGAAATCGCTGGGGCCAAAGTGCTCCCGCAACCGCTGCGGGTGTTTGAACATGCCGAGATAGCTTTCGCTCACCTGGGCGACCCCGCGGTCCGCCCGCGCCTTGAACATCGCAGGCGAGATCAACCCTGCACGCAGTGCCGTCATGAACTTATGCCTCAGTATCCAAGGCTTCCAATAATGCCCGACGTGCTCAACGTCGCTAAGCTTGATGCCCGCGTGATCCAAACAGAACTCGATCGCCTTGAACGGAAAGCCTAGGTGATGCTTCTTACGCGAGAACCGCTCCTCTTCCGCAGCAGCAACCAACTTACCGTCCTTGATAAGCGCCGCCGCCGAATCACCTAAAGTTGTGAGGCCTAAAATGTACATAAAAACTATTTGTCGAGCGGCAGCCCGCCCTCGTAAAGAGCCTCCGGGTCGAAGTCCGCATCATTGTCCCAAGTGACCGTGTTGAAGCTTACGCGAACGGTTTCGAACAAACTGCGATCCTTTAATTCGCGAAAAACACCCTTGTCCAGGAAGGGCTTCATATCAAACTTCTTCACAGCCCCATCCTCGAACGTAAGGATAAGCTCGTAATCTGTCGTCGGACGCACCTTCTTTACCGCGAAATACATTTAGCATTCCTCCTATCTAAGAGGTTCTATCGCAAACGGTTTCTCGCCGTTTTGACCCGAAAGTTCCCCGACTGTCATCACTCAGTCCGCAACCGCGAATACGCCTTCCTTCCCCTGACAGACGCACGAATGTGGGGCGGATTGTGCTCCTTCGGTGCATAATACATTCGAATCACGATTCCAAAAAACATTGAAATTGTAGGCATGCCGCGACCTAAGACCTCATTTTATCAAACTTCTAGATTCGAGTTCAGCATTTGCTTTCACAACGCGATCTTCAACCTGAGCACCCGCCACCCACTTGAGCAGCACACCAAGCCCGTCTTCAAGCTCCACCTTCGGTTCAAAGCCTAGTAATCGACTGATCTTCGACACATCAGCAATGCAATGCCGGATGTCGCCCTCGCGGTATTGGCCGGTTATCTCCGGCTCGATATCCTTGCCCAGCCCCGCAGCGATCAACCGTGCGATCTCGGCCACGGACGTCGCCCGGCCCGTTCCAACATTCAACGATTCATAATCCGCTCGATCGCTGTCCAACGCGAGCAAATTAGCCTGCACGATATCCGAAACGTGAGTGAAATCCCGCATCTGGCCGCCGTCCTCAAACACGACCGGCGCCTGCCCGTTCATCAACCGCGCCGAAAATATCGCACACACGCCCGTATAAGGATTCGACAGCGCCTGCCGCGTGCCGTAAACGTTAAAATACCGGAGAGCCACCGTCGGGATCTTGTACGCGCGCCCGACCGCAAGGCTGTATTGATCCTGTGCAAGTTTAGTCGCCGCGTAGATAGTCGTCGGAAAAAGGGCCCGGTCCTCTCGCGTACCCGCGGGCCGCATCGCCACGCCGCATGCATCGCACTTTATATCCCACTCGCGCCGCTGAAGTTCGGCATCTGTCCGCAGCGGCGGATCGACCCGCACGCCGCAGCCCCCACATTCACGCGTGCCCTCGCCATAGATCGTGTTCGATGAAGTGACAATTAGCTTCTTTATCTGATCGCGCCGCCGCACGACCTCCTCAAGCAGCACCGCCGTGCCCAGGTCGTTCGCACGCACATACCTAACGATCTCGTACATTGACTGCGTCACGCCCACCTCAGCAGCCTCATGAAAAACTGCGTCGATACCGTCAAGAGCTGCCGCAACCGCCTCAGCATCGCACACATCAGCACGAACAAATTCAGCCGCGGCGTTCAGATACTCAGGCACCCGACCGGCATGAACCTGCTCAACAAGCGAATCGAGTATCCGCACCCGATGCCCACGTTCGACGAGCGCATCAACAAGATGTGAGCCAATAAATCCTGCTCCCCCTGTCACGAGTATGTTCATAGAATTATCGTGCGCGAAGTTCCTCAAAGATCTCCGCCAAGGTCGTTCGCAGATCCCGCGTCAGCTCCCATTCCGGATAATGCTGCTGAAATTTGCTGAGGTCGCTGATGTACCAGATGTGGTCGCCGATGCGGTTTTCGTCCGAATAGGAATAATGCATCTTATTCCCCGTGATCTCTTCGCACAGCGCGATCGCCTCCTGCATCGAGCAATTCGCAAATCGTCCCCCGCCCGCGTTATAAACCTCCCCGGGTCGCGGGTTCAGGTAAAAGTGCTCGAACATGCTTACAAGATCATGGCAATGGATGTTGTCGCGCACCTGCTTACCCTTATATCCGAAGATCGTGTAATGCTGGCCCGTGATGGCGCATTTCATCAGGTACGAGAGAAACCCGTGCAATTGTGCCCCCGAATGCCTCGGCCCCGTCAAACACCCACCGCGGAACGTCCCCGTCTTCATCCCAAAATAACGGCCATATTCCTGCGTCATAATGTCGGCCGCCACCTTTGACGCACCAAAGATCGAGTGCTTTGTGCTGTCCAAACTCATCTGCTCGTCAATTCCCACATGATAGGGGTGATCCTCCGCGATCTCCCAACGCGTTTCCGTTTCGACCAGCGGCAGAAAGTTTGGATTGTCGCCATAAACTTTGTTCGTTGAGGTAAATATAAAAACAGCCTCCGGACAAAATTCGCGGCAGCACTCGAGCATATTAACCGTGCCCGTCGCATTCACGCCAAAATCAGTCAGGGGCTCTTTCGCCGCCCAGTCGTGCGAAGGCTGTGCCGCCGCATGGATGATCAACGCAACGTCTGACCCGTATTCTGCAAATATCTCCCTCAGCCGCTCAAGATCGCGAATGTCCGCCGCATGATGTTTGTAGTTCTGATACGTCTGCTCAAGCCGGCGGGTGTTCCAATCCGTCGAAGCTTCGTCGCCGAAAAAATATCGCCGCATATCATTATCAATGCCGACGACCACATCAAACTTGCCCGCAAAAAAATCAACCGCCTCGGACCCCACCAAACCGCCCGAACCGGTCACAATACAGATCTTCATTTATTCCAACAAACGCTGCCGCGCTACTCCCCAGCAGCCCTAAAAACCTCCGCCAATTTATCCGCCTGCTCCTCAACCGTGAAATGCTCCAGCGAATATCGACGCCCCGCAGCCCCCATCCGCCGCCGCAATTCCACATCCCCCAGCAGCAGGTCTAAAGCATTATACCAATCCCCCTCACTCCGCGCACTGATATGGGTTTCGCCATCAAGCCCCATCTCCGCGCAGATGCCAACCGGCGACATAACGAACGGCACCCCGACAGCCATATACTGCACCGCTTTAAACCCCGATTTGCCTCGAAGCCACTCTTCACTAGCCGACGGACTTTCCACAATAGGATAAAGCCCGATATCGATCTGCCGAAAATCTGCGACCTCATTTTCGAGTGACCATTTCGGAAACTCGGCTTCAACCCCAGGGAGATCGAGATCGTCGCGGCCCGTTCCAACAACCCGCAAACGAAACGTGTGCTTTGTCGCGAGGTCCTGCAGCACCGGAAACAAAAACTCCAACGACGGAAACGTCGAATGCGTCCCTACCCATCCGATCACCGTCATCCCGTCTTCAGGCGGCGTTTCAAGAGGCCTAAACACCTCCGTGTCCACCACAGTCGGAACAACAACCGCCCGCGCCCCACGCCGCTCAACATACTCCGCAATAAACCTATTACCGCACGTCACCGCAGCCGCACGATCGATCAGCCGATCCGTCTTGCCAAAAAACTTCAGCGACGACCCCAGCCGGCCATACGTCGGGCTGTTATACGCAACATACGTCGCATCATCCAGATCAAGCACCATCGGAAGCCGACCAATCCGCTGCATCAACGTTTCAAACACCGCCGGCCCAAACAACATAGCCTCGCGCTGCACAAAGAGAAGATCAAACTTGCGGGCACGAGCAACGTCAGCCACCCGCCTCAGTACCGGCCGCACAAACCCCGCCGCCTTTCCCGCAGTCCCCACAAACGACCCACCCGGCTCATACAACCTC
>JACDAK010000025.1 GCA_013695495.1 Blastocatellia bacterium
CTATACATCCGCTCAATGCGGTCAACATCGTCGATCGGCCGGGGAAGGCCGGAATCACGGTAAAGTTCGATCACCTCGCTGGGGTCTACACGTCCATTTACGGCGAATTCTATCATCTGCTACTTACCCGACTGACGCGATCGTATCCGACCTAACCTTCCATCAAAACTTGATCGCCAACTCCAGTTCGCCGCCGAGGCCGTTTTCGACAATCTTGCGGAGGGTCGAGACGCGGACGTCCTTTATATCGTTCTCGACGCGAGAAATGTATGCTTTGTTTGTACCGATCTTATCCGCAAGTTCCTTTTGTGTCAGGCCCTTTTTCTTGCGAGCTTGCTGGATCATTACGCCGAGTTTGAACTCTTCGAAACCATGATCGAAAGAATCGCGTTTGGGGGTGCCCGGCTTGCCGTACTCCTTTTCTATAAGCTCTGCAATTGGGGTTGTTTTACGATCTTTTCTCATAGTATTCGTCTCTGAGTCTTAATGCTTTCTTGATCTCACCCGACGGTGTTTTTTGCGATTTGTTGTTAAAGCCATCAGCAGGATAACATCGTCGAAAAAGCAAAATATCCGGCAAATGTTGCCGCCAAACTGATGCGGCTCTCGTAAAGTCCATCCGTTCCCGCCAGCTTCTTAAGATACATTTCCGAGATACGCGGCAGTTACTCAACAAGCTTCAAGGTCCAAAAGATCTTGTCCCGGACGGCTTGGGATTGTTTGGCCAAGAATTTTTCGAAGTGATCTTCATATGCTTCGATGGCTCGGAACTTTTCTTTCACAAAGATATCAAAAGTTGTCCGATAAGGCAACTATCGTGCAAAGCTTGTAATGTAGCTTTTCGTCACCTGCTTCAGCTCTGCGTACGACGGAATGACGTACAGGATCGGCTGCATGTCCGAATAGTCGTACGGGGTATTCATTACCTGTTTTAGTTCGAATGGGCGGCGTTCGACGTTGCCGGAGAAGGCGTGTTCGAGTTCGCCGTAGCTTGAGAGGAGGCCGGCGCCGTATGCCTTGCTATGGCCCTCGTGTTCGACCATGCCGAATTCGACGGTGAACCAATAGAGGCGGCCGAGTTCTTCGAGCTGGTCGTCGGTGGCGATGCGTGCGCCGTGACCGATGAACTGCGAAAAGTCGGCGAAGTTTCGGTTAGTGAACATCGGGATGTGGCCGATGGCTTCGTGGACGATGTCGGGTTCCGGCGTGTATTCGGGCCGCGAATGGTGGCGGATGTATTGCGTGCAAAGCATTGTCCGATATGACAGCCACGAAAGGAAGCCGCGAGTTTCGACCAGTCCTTCGATAGGCGCCAGGCGAAAGTTGGAAAGCTCTTTGAGCCGGCGGTTCATCTCGGTGAGTTGGGGGATGCGGTCGTTTGAGATGCCCAGATCCTTCTTTGCCTGCAGGTAGAACGGGCTTGCGTATTTCTTCTGCAGCTCTTCGAGCCGGCCGGCTACGTGCTGCCACACGCCTTGTTCGTCATCCGTGTAATCGACGTCGGTGATCTCACCGGTTTCGCGAAAGCGTTTTGCGAGGCTGGCGATGTGGTCGCGGCGGCGACGGTAGTCTTCGTCGTGAGCGCCGGGGTGATCGAGTTCGAGCTGGTTAATGTCCTCAAATTCGAGATCGCGAAACGTAGGCAAGTCAGCGTCGGTAATGTGAAAATTATCGAGCGGAAATGCAGGCTCGGCGGTGGCGGCGGTTGATTCGGTCATTGTGCTCATGGCGGCTCCTGTCTATAAGGTACGATGCCGGGAGAAAATGCTAGGTTATCTGTGAATAATCTATTTTAATGGAATCGGCGGGATATTTGAATAGGTTTTGTAAAACCCGGAGTCCGTTGTGGTTTAACTTGTTAGTTTGTCACGCGTCTCTGCTTTATAATGTTCGGCGAGGGTGGCATGGACGAGATCGATCGAAGAATATTAAAGGAGCTACAGGAGGATGCCCGCACCAGCTACGCTGAACTCGGGCGGCGTGTGGGGCTGACGACGCCGGCGGTGATCGAGCGCGTGAGGAAGCTTGAAGACGTGGGCATCATTACGGGATATCGGGCGGAGATCAATACGGCGAAGGTTGGGCTGCCGATAACGGCGTTCGTGCGGATGAGCATCACGGGCGTGGATTACAGCCACATCATCGAGGTGGCTCAGGGGTCAAGCGAGGTGCTTGAATGTCACCGCGGGACGGGCGGCGATTCGTTCATTATGAAGGTCGCGGTGCGGTCGGTGGAGCATCTGCAGGAGATCATTGACAAGCTTACGCCTTATGGCATCACGACGACCGCGGTCGTACTCTCGTCACCGGTGAAGCGGCGGGTGATAGAGGTCTAGGCTGATTCGGGATGAGTGGCGGGTTTTTGTCGGTTCGAGAAATCGGCCCCGCTCCAGAACCTCATTCGGACCCTTGCTTTTAATTTACTGTAACCGACGATCGGGTTGCCATCCAAGAACCAGACGGGATGGCGGTGCCAGATCTTGGTTCGGCTTCGGGGAGGTTGTCGGAGATCGTTTGTGCGAGCAGGTCGCAGATCTCGCGGTCGGAAGGAGAGAGGGCGGCGTTGAATTCGGCTGTATCGTTGTTCATTTTCCGGACTGCTCCATTAAATGAGAGGACGGCAATCACGTGCCGCCCTCCGGTGTTCAGCTACTTCTTCTTTTTCTTGCGTGGTTCGGTGGTCTTGCCGTCGAAATCTTCTTCGTTCGCTTCGGCCTCTTCTTTGGTCTTGCGGACGATCTGATCTTTGTGATGCGGCGGCGAGTAGATGGTGTAAAGCTTTAGCTCGTCAGTCGCTGAGATGTTAATTACGTTATGCTTGGCACCTGCGGGGATGACGACCGCGTCGCCGTCTTTGACGGTGTACTTATTGCCGTCGATCTCAACGTGGCCCTTGCCGCCTTCGAAGCGGATGAACTGATCGTTCTCGTCGTGGACCTCTTCTCCGATTTCCTGTTTCGGCTTGATGGCCATCAGCACGAGCTGGCTGTGAGCTGAGGTGTAGAGCACCTTGCGGAAATTCTTGTTCTTTTCGGTGTCGCGTTCGATGTTTGTCTTAAATCCTTTCATAATTCCTCCCTTGGTTAGTTGATGTTCTGCCGATAAAGCTCATCGCGGTCGCCTTCTTGCAACATGCGGCGGCTAAATTCCAAAGCATTATCTTTATAGTCTTTATTTGTGTAAAGTTCGGCAAGTCTCGATTCGAAATCTTCGTTGTTGAGATCGCAAATGCGGATGCCTTTTGGGCCTAGGCCGAGTGCGTGGACAGTACGTGACCAGAAGGGCTGATCGATAGCGTGGGGAATGACCAGGGCAGGGCAGGCGTATTTGGCGGCCATGTGGGTGGTGCCGGAACCGCCGTGGTGGACTACGGCGTAGACTTAGGGAAAGAGCCAGTCGTGGGGAACGGTCTTGATGAAGAAGACGTTGACGGGAACGTCGTCGGGCTTTTCGAGGCCGCCTCCGGCAGTGGCGATGATGGCAGAAAACCGGCTGCCGATGTTTATCAATTCCAGGGGATCTGGCTGCGGAGGCGGGTGAGGGTGCGGTCGAGGCCGATGATCTCG
>JACDAK010000037.1 GCA_013695495.1 Blastocatellia bacterium
GATCTGAACCTTACGACTGACCGCGGGATCATCTTGCTCAACGTGCCGCCGAACGAGGTTGCGGGGGACCTGAGGGAACGGCCTCTGACAGAGGCGGCGAAAGCGATCGTGCGTAGCGGAGACTCGATCCTGATGGAGGCGATCCGCCGAGCGAGCCCGAAATACTTTGGCGATTATGCACAGACGCTGCCGCCGTTGCGACGGACGCCTACACTCACTGAGCGTGACCGTTCAGAGATGAACGCACGCAGTTCGACGAAGGTCGCGACGGTACAGGTGACGGATGCGGATAACCGCTCTGTGTCCGAGTTGACGAACGGCGATTTCGAGATCTCTGAAGACAACGAGGCCCGGGATATCATCTCTGTCCGGCCGGTAAGTGCTCCCGTAAATCTGGTGCTGTTGCTGGATGTCTCCGGCAGCGTCGAGAATTACGTGAACTTTATTCGAAAAGCCGCTCGGAGTTTTGTGGACACCGTCGATAGGAATGACCGCATCTCGATCGTTATTTTTAGCGAGGATGTGAAAGTCCTGTCCGGATTTACGACCGACAGGCAGCGATTGTCGGAAAGCCTCGACACTTTTGATGCCGGGGGCCCGACGGCGTATTACGACGCGATTGCCTATACGCTGGCCGATACGCTCCGGCCGCTGGGCGGTGAGCGAACGGCGATCGTCATTCTGACGGACGGCGACGATAACCGCTCATTTCTGGCGTTCGATTCGCTTGCGGGAACTATTCAGGAGAGCGGTGCGATGATCTATCCGCTGTACGTGCCGTCATCGCTTATCGCAGCGTCGGCGAGCGCGGCTCCGGTCCCGGCGGTCGATCCACTACGAGCGAGATATCTCGGACTGTCGACGCGGGCAGAGGGCGAAGGCGAGCAGCTCGCGAAGTTATCGGGCGGAGTCTATTACCCCATCTCGCAGCTTTCGCAGATACAAACTGCTTACGAAGACATTGCGCGGCAGCTGAGGTCAGCGTACGAGGTGACCTATCGTTCGCAGATCGACGGAGCGGCCGGCGGACGAATTTCGCCGAGGCTTCGAGTTCGCGTGAAAAGGCCCGATCTTTTTGCTAATATAACGAGAGTTTCACCGGTACAGTAAAAAGGCCCTTGCACCCGAGGCGAGCACCCGAGGCGAGCTGAACACTCGCAGAGACGCCGCGACTTGCCGGATATCAATACCGCACACCGTCAGGAGGAAAGAAAATGAGGAAGATTTGTTTAGCAGCTCTGTTAACTGGGCTTTTCGCCTTCGGGGCATTTGCCCAATCCGTTGGCTCAGGTACGCCCGCCGGAGGTTCGAATTACGAAAGGTTAGTGAGCCAGGTTCGCGCCGGTAACACCGACGTCGATTATAAGGCTCTTCGCGTTGCGCACAGCGAGACCAAAGGTTTTAGCGGCATCGGCATCGACCCAAAAGAACGAGGTAAGCTGGCCGAGATGATCCGCAGCAAGAAATATAAGGAAGCGATCGATGCTGCCGAAAAGATCCTCGCTACGAATTACGTAGAAATGAGTGCTCACATCTATGCATCGATGGCGGCTGCGGAGCTGCAGGATAAGAAAAAGGCCGACTTTCATCAGGCTGTTTATCTCGGTCTGATCAACTCGATCGTTGACGGATCTGACGGAGCCGCGCCGGCAACGGCTTACACAGTTATCTCGAACGCCGAGATCTTTCAGATCCTTCAGGCTCTGGAATATCGACGCACGGGCCAGACGATGACCGAAGATGGCGGAAAGCGTTACGCCGTTGTTACTGCAAAAGATGCAGAGTCGGGTCAAGACGTAAAGATCTTCTTCAACATCGACATCCCGATGAAGTCGCTGCCTGCGGGAGCAGGTCGCGGGATGCCCCCTCGTCCCCGAAACTAGCTCGATTTCAAATGTCCAAAGAACGCCGGTTAGTCGCCGGCGTTCTTTCCGTCTTGATCACTTGGTCGCGACGTAGTAGGCGTTCATAATGTCGTGATCAAGGTAATGGGTGTCGACATTGTTAAAGCCCGCTTCTTTTATCATCTTAACCGCCGTTTCTTCGCCCCACATTGCTCCGAGGCCTTCGCCTTCGTACGCAGGCGACACCGTCATGCAGTGCTTAAGCGAGATCGTGTAAACGAACGCGCCGATCGGGTGGTCGGGGTTCTGTTCGACGTGGCACGATCCTTTAATATCTTGCACAAGATATACGCGTCTGCCCGCAGAGCCCGCCGTTGCGGAAGCATGCCTCTGCTTTTTGTTGATCAAAATTGCTGTCTAACATAATTGCTCCTGTACAAAAATGAGTTCTACACACACACCGAACGCGGTATGCAATAATAGAGACGCAGAAAGATCGGAAATGCGGCAACGCCGCTAACACTTTACTTACAAGGAGAATACGAACATGGGACAAGAACGAACAGAATTAGATGAGGAACGCCGGCAGCGCGACAATATTACGGGCATCGATCTGCCGGACGCAGACGGGCAAGTGTCGGATGAGGACGCGGCTTTGCGGAAAGACCGCGAGGGCAAACCGACGGGCCAGGACCACTCGACCGAGAATTACGGTGAGACGATGCCGGACGGCGGCGTGGGCGGTGTGCAGAACGAAGCCGACCGAGGTTCCTCCGTAGCCGATATAAGTGATTAAGGGGATCGTTTACACGGGGGCGGCGCTTACCGCGTTCGCCTTTAATTCGATATTGTGCCGAATGGCCCTCGGC
>JACDAK010000058.1 GCA_013695495.1 Blastocatellia bacterium
GGGTTGTTGGAATTCAATTGTTGGAAGAGCGGATGTAAGATTTAGTTAACGTTTAAGATCTGAGAAGAGGTTTCCCGCGAAGACGCTAAGACGCAAAGATTTGAGTGCGGGAATGGGGGTTAATGAAGTTGTTGAGGCGAAGATGATTGAGGTAGTTGAGGCGGTTGAGGGGGAGGCGGTTGAGGCTGCGCGGGGGCTCTTTCGGGAGTATGAGGTGTGGCTGGGGCTGGACCTTTGCTTTTTCAGGGGTTTGAGGAGGAGCTGAAGGGGCTGCCGCGGAAATATGCGGCGCCTGATGGGCGGCTGCTGGTGACGTGGGTGAATGGTGAGGCGGTGGGGTGTGTTGCGATGCGCCGGTTGGGGGTTGGGTGTGCGAGATGAGGCGGATGCGGCTGGAACTTATCCGGCGAAGATGGGGCGAGCTGTGGAGTTGTATCGGGATCACGGGTTTAGGGAGATCGGGGCTTATTACGATAATCCTCACGAAGGTGTTCTATTTATGGAAGCGGAGCTTTGAATAAGGTGAACGAAAAAGCGGCCGAAAGAAGCTTCGGCCGCAAATTGGGAGATTTACGCCATGCTCGGCTGCTATGGCATCAACGGCAGAGGAACTATGCGGGTTGCGGTCACCGTGCCCGTGCTGGAGAAGACGACCTCGTCGTCCGAGTTAAAGAACTCAACGGTGAGTTCGCCTGTCCAGCTCATTCCGCTTTTGTCCATTACGGCTGTATGACGTACGAGATTGCCTCCGTCGTAGCTTCCGTCTGCGGTGTAGAATATCTGGCGAAAGGTGAAAAGGACCTCGCGGTTGGCGGTGCGAACCCAAGCGCCATGACCGGCGGTCGCTAATGACCCGATATTAAGCAGATTGTCACCTTGAGCTGAGGCAATCATTCCGCCGCCTTCCATAAAAGTGATCAAGCCTCTGAAGGGGGGTGCGTCCGCCGGGGTAGCCGAGACATACCAAGAGCCGAGCAGGCTGTTGCGGTCATTAAATTCGACTGAGGCCCGGCCATCGGGTTTTTGGTCAGTGGACTTTCGCGATTGGGCAGAAATTGCCATTGAAGCAATGACGATAAGGACGATCGCGGCGGTTAAAGTTCTTAGTGTTGGTGTTTTCATTTCGTTTCTCCTTTTTATTTTTCGATATAGAATGGCAACAGCTACGGGTTGCTTATTCGTGACTTGAGTTTGAAGGATTGCGGCCGCGGCGTCCTTAATTTAGATTAATCGTTCCAAATCGCTCTTAAAAAGCCTGTGGAAAGTGAGAAAAAGGCAGTTTTTTCGTTCGGCGAGCATGTTTTAGACGCTCGGCGGCGGAGTTTGCACCGAAATGGGGACACGGTCGCCCTGAATGCTAAGGCTTTTGATGTACTGCTTTATTTGGTGAAGAACGCCGGACGGGTGGTTTCAAAGGACGAATTGATGGAGGAGGTGTGGCCGGGAGCCTTTGTTGAGGAGGGGAATCTTTCGGTCCAGATCTCGGCGTTGCGAAAAGCGTTGGAGGAGAGTGCGGCCGAGCCGAAATATCTGGCAACGGTACCAGGAAAGGGTTATCAGTTTATCGGGGATGTAAAACGACATGTTTTGAACGCGGAATCTGCGCCGTCTGTCAGCGGAGAGGGGCCGGCAAACGTGCGGACACGTACGAGCACCGCACTCGTATATTTAGCGGCCGCAGTGGTACTGCTTGCCGCAGCTGCAGCGTATTTTTTGATTCCCCGGCCGATCGTGAAGGGAACAGAAGCACGTTCAGTGGCTGTGCTGCCGTTCATCTATGCCCCGAGCGAAACGGAGGAGGCCATTTTTGGAGAGGGGTTTGCAGACAGCGTCATATTTTCGCTATCGCGTGTGCCGGGGCTAAAGGTAATGTCGCGGCAGTCGTCATTTAGGTTCGGTCCGGATGCGACGGCTAAGGATGTAGGCGCGAAGCTTGGCGTCGAGACCATTTTGACGGGACGCATCACGAAAGACGGCGAATCGCTACAGATATCGGCGGAGCTCGTTTCAACCTCGGATAACTCGGTACTTTGGGGAGAGAGGCTGTCGAGGCCAATCTCAGATATCGAGATGCTCCAAATAGATATATCGAGAAAGATCGCCAACGCGCTCGGAATCGATCTCAGCGCCGACAGCACACGTTCCGTTGATGTTCGGCCCACAGACGATCATGAAGCGTTTCAGCATTATCTTGCAGGGCGATTCTATCTTGCACAACTGACCGACGAGGGATTTGCAAAGGCCCGCGAAAGCTTTCAACGGGCTATCGAGGCCGATGCGAATTACGCACTGGCTTATGCGGGTCTCGCGGAGGCGAACAATCTTTTAAGCGGGTGGGGAGCGATCGCCCCTAATGATGGATTTCCTCTGGCGAAAGCAGCGGCGGTTCGAGCGTTGCAGTTGGATGAAGGGATCGCGGAAGCGCATACGCAGATGGGTGTTGTGCGCTTGTTCTACGATCTGGACTGGGAGGGGGCCAGCCGGGATTTTGAACGTGCCGTGGAGTTGAACCCTAGTTCGTCAGCAGCTCATCATATGAACAGCTATGTGATGATGGTGAGGCAGCGGTTTCAGGAGGCGGAGCGCTCAGCCACAACGGCCGCGGCACTGGATCCGCTTTCGGTGGTTATGATCATTACGAAAGGGAACGTCTATCTCTACAGACGCGACATTGATCGAGCCATTGTCGAATATCAAAAGGCACTGGAGCTGGAGCCGAATTCAGGACTCGCACACTGGGCTGTCGGCAACGGCTTTATTTTTGCAGGGAATTTTGAGGGGGCGGAAAAACACCTGAACGCTGCAATGGAACGGTCGGGGGACAGTGCGGACGAACCGGCGTCGCTGGCGATCGCGTACGCAAAGCATGGCAAGCGCGAAGAAGCAATGAAAATTGCGGAAGAACTCAGGGAACGGGCCGCAACACGTTATGTAAGCCCTGCATTGTTTGGAGCGGTCAGCGCGGCACTCGATGAAAAAGACGAAGCATTCCGGTATTTAGAGGACGCGGTCAGGAACCGGGATTCGCTGATCGTATTTTTAAAGATCGATCCGATGTTTGATTCGCTTCGTGATGATCCTCGATTTACCGAATTAACGAATCGCCTTCGGCTGCCGTAACGCTTACATTTCGCGGCCGTAGCTGCCGCCGTAGGCTGTCGGGGGCGGTGGGCCGGATGGGAACATCGGTTCGTTTGACGGGAAGACCTGGCGGTAGACGAACGCCCACGTCGCAAAGAAAAGCGGCAGGACGAAGAAGATGCCGATGCAGAGGGCGAGGAAGCCCACGATCGCGATGAGCATCAGCAATATGGCCGTTACAATTATGCCGCCGACGTTGCTCCAGCCGGCGCGGGCGCTGAGTTTGAGAGCTTCGATTGGGCCGATGTCGTGTTCGGCAGCGAGCGGAATGGCGAATGCGAACGAGATCGCCCAAACTATCGAGAGGACGGCAAAAACGATCGCGAAGACCACGTAAACTGCTGCGAGGCCTCCGATTAGGAGAACTTCGGCTTCAGACGTTTGCGAGCTTGAACCGCTGGAGGACCAGATGCGGGTGGAGACGTTTGCGGTGGTATCGACGATCTGCCAGATGATGCCGGGAAGGGATTGGAGAACGCCGATGGCGAGGAGCGTGCCGAATTTCTCGAATCCCTTAAACATCATTCCGAAGTTGACGGGTTCGCCGCGCATATCGCGGAGGAGCACGTAATAGACACCGCCGGAGATGGGGCCAAGCAGCAGGACGTTTAGGCACGGAATGCACGCGATCAGCACCCACGTGAGGAGGACGATGCCGAGATACATTGCGTAATTGGGCTTGATGAGGTTCCAGCCATTGCTGATGGCTCCGGAGGGGTCGATGGCGCTTTTTTGAAACTGAATGTGGTGCATCGGCTTGGGGGCGAACGAAAATTCCTGACCTTAAGAAAAATAAAGTCAAAACCGGTAGGATGCAAATGGTCGAACGAAATTAGTTGGCGGACCAGGTGAGCGTGTAAGCCGGCGGAACGTTCTTTACGATCATCGGGCTTCGCTGTGCCTTGCCGTAGCGGCGGCGCATAAATTCGCGCAGGCGGACGGCGGATGGAAAGTAGAAGCCGTGGGCGTATTGGAACGTGCGGAATGTGCAGCCTTGCTGCATGTATTTATCGATCTCTTGAAGGATCTTTTCGCCGAGCTTGTTGGGAAGCGAGACGAACGGGAGGCAGCAAATGATGGCGCCAACATTGCCCATGCCGCTGCGGTTGTGTATGTCGGCAAGATCAGTTGCATTGCCGCGGACAAACGTCAGGTCGGAGTATTTTTTGCGCAGCGAGCGGACGAGATGACGGTCGATTTCGATGCCGAGGTATGAGCGTTCGTCGGGGACGATGTGCTGGAGATATTTGGTGATCGCGCCGGTGCCGACGCCGAGTTCGATAACTATGTTGTCGGGGCCGGGCCGGAGGCCCGCGATCATTTTATTTGCAAGTTCGGGAGAGCTCGGAGTGATAGACCCGACGGTACCGGGATTTTTCAGGAAGGCCTGTAAAAATTGAATGTTTTCGTTCATTCGAACTTAGGCTACCGGAATCGCGGGTTCCGTTGCGTTGCTTGAACTTGCTTCTGAGGCTGCGACAGGTATTTTATAATCACATTCCTCGTTTTTGCAATATCTTACGGTTCCGTCCTTTTTCGTTGTCTTCTCTAAAAGATATGGTGCGGAGCATTGCGGACAGCTCTGGTCGATCGGCTTGTCCCAATAAACCTCGTCGCATTTTGGATAATTTACGCAGCCGTAAAAGACCTTGCCGCGTTTTGATTTTTTTACGGCGAGATCGCCGCCGCATTTTGAACACGCTATTCCGAGCGTCTCTCTCTTTACGTAATCGCACTTGGGATAGTTCGAACAACTTATAAATTCGCCGAAGCGGCCCTGGCGACGGACGAGATGAACGCCGTCTTTGGGGCAGATCTCGTCGAGGGGTACGGGGGGCGCGGTGGGCTTTTGGTCGCCCTTGGCTACTTTGCGGATGTTTTTACACTCGGGATAGCCGGTGCAGCCGTAGAAGGCGCCGAAGCGGCCCTTTTTTAACACCATGTCTTTGCCGCAGTGTTCGCAAACAGGGATCTCTTCGGTTTCTGTGCTTTCGCCTTCGGCACCGGATTCGGTGTCTTTCTTTTTCGCGACCTCGCGGGTATTTTTGCACTCGGGATAGGTCGCACATGCTAAGAATTGGCCGAAGCGGCCGAACTTTATGACCATTCCGGCGCCGCATTTTTCGCAGATCTCGTCGGTAGGAATGGATGTTTTCTTCTTGTTCTTTATCGACTCGGAGGCTGTTTCGAGATCCTTTGCGAATTTGTCGTAGAAGCCGTGAAGCGCTACGCGCCAATCGAGGGCGCCGTCTTCGATCTCGTCGAGCGAACCTTCGAGCCGCGCGGTGTAGGCGGTGTTAAATATGTCACCGAAGCCTTCGATCAGCAGGTCGTTCACGGTCGTGCCGAGCGG
>JACDAK010000100.1 GCA_013695495.1 Blastocatellia bacterium
CCGATCGGTGCTTTGGTCATTCAAATTGCGGTCAACGCCGTAACCCAGATTGAACCTTCCGGCACTTCCATAGCGGAAGATCGGCGAAAAGCGCAATTTGCCGAGCCACGAAGGCGTGTCTATCATCCCGCTGAACGCGAAACGGTGCAGTCTGTCCTGCCGTGCGCGAGCCCACTCACGGGCAAAGTCGTCATTTACTTCCGCGTTCGAAGTATTATTCAGCCCGTCGTCCATCGTGCGTGATAATGTGTACGCCGCCCGCATCGACACGCCAAACCCCGCGCCGATCCGTCGATACCGTCGGCGAAGCTCCAACACCAACCCCTGGTAAAACGCGTTACCGATAGAAGCAACTCGTTCCTTTTCATCTACTGACGGATCGGGTCGAAGGTGGCGAAGGGCCTCGCGGGCGATCCCGATCGGGCCGCCGGTTGCGTTTACCGAAACACCGTCGCTCGCGTTCGTGTTAGGTACTGCGGTTGATGTGCTGATCGTATTTAGATCAACCCAGCAAACGCCCCCATTCTGCAGAAACGGCGTGCAGGCAGACGTGCCGTTCGGTAGCGTCGTCACCCCGCTCGGGCTGGTTCCATTGCCGAGATAGAAGTTATAGGTACGGACGGTTCCGTTGAAGTTAGTGAACGTGAACGGATTATCTAACAGGTATTCCGTGAGATCGGAATAGCCAGTCGGAAGTACGGGAAGGTTCGTGTTGTATTCCCGCCAAAGATGAGCCGTCTTGTTGATCGTATAATTCGCTTCAAACACAAAACCCCGCGGCAGCTTACGTTCATAACCGATGTTGAACTGATAGCTCTCGGGAATTCGGATATTCGGGTCCACCGAACGCAGCGGATTGACGGCCGAGCCGGTGTTTGCCGCGAAGCCGTAAGACGATGAACACGGCACAGGAGCATTCACCGGCCCGCAAGAAAGCCCGGCAATGAAAGACCGCAGAGCCACGGCCGAACTAAATCCTGAGGGAAAACGTTGCGAAATAGCCGCCAATATCTGATTCCGCGGATTCAGCGTACCCGTCCCGGTGGTGGTCGGGATCGAGTTACTATCAAACTGCTCCAGCCCGGCGTTCCGGTTCTGGATGTAGTCGCCGACCGTTCGCAGAAGCACCCTGTTGTAAAAGACCCCTGCACCGAGCCGGATCACATCCTTGCCCCGCCGTGCCGGGTCCCACGCTACGCCCAGTCGCGGTGCAAAGTTGTTGGCATCGCTCACAGCCGTCTCGCGTTCATACCGCACGCCAAAATTCACAGCCAGATTCGGCCGAACCCGGACCTCGTCGTTCATGAAAACGCCCCAATAGCTATTCCTCACGTCGGTCGACGTACCGAAATTCTGCCGAAAGCGAGTTACATTGTTCGTTGAGTAGTTGTGCACATTGCTGAAGTTAAATGTCCCGGTGCCGTCCGAGAGAGCGTTCGCACGAGAATCAACATGTTGGACATCGAACCCGAACTTCAGAGCCTGCAGTCCCACAACATAACTCATCGAATCCTGCAGCTGCCAACGTGTTTCGTTGCGGCTGTTCGCAAAGTTCTGCAGCGTACTCGCAGACGAGTTCCCTGCGATCAGTGTTTGTGTAGCGTTCGTCTCGGGGTTGCGATAGCCGATCAGCACCACCGGTTCGCCCGGGGCTTCGGTCTGATAGCTCGGCCGATAGCTGGACCACTGAACTCGAAACTGATTGACAGCCCGAGCGCTTAGCACGTGATTGCTCGTAAAATTCACCGCCTCAGTATCGATATTACGTATCTGCAAAGCTTCTTCGAGCCGAGTCGTCGTCGCCGCAGTCGTACGGCGGTTACGTCGCCGTCCAAGTTGAAACCCGATCGTCGCGACATTCTTTTTAGTGAATCTATGGTCAATGCGGCCTGAGAATATGTTGCCGCTATTCGGGGTATCAACAACAGCGGAGTACGGAGCGATCATGCCCGCACCCGCGACGCACGGCGGCGGCCCTCCTCCGGCCTGATCACAAAATTCGCCCGCGCCGTTCGGCGCCGGAAGCGAAAAGTTAGGATTCGCCGCTGTTGGCAGATATGTATATATCTCTGTCGTGTCCTCCAGGAGCTGATGCTCAAACGCAAAGAAAAAGAAAGTCCGCTGAGCCCCCTGATAGAACGGCACATTCAGCGGTCCGCCCAGCGTCAGCCCGGGGACGAAGTTGCGCAGCGGCGGCCGCTCCTTATTTCGGCTGTTGTTGTACCAGGAGTTCGCATTGAATAATGAGTCGCGGTAGAACATGAACGCTCGCCCGCGATAGCGGCTGGTCCCTGCCCGCGTCCGAAGATTCACCCGTCCGCCCGATGCCCGCCCGTACTCCGCAGAGAACTGGTTCCTGACCACCTGCACCTCTTGCACCGCTTCTAGCGAAGGCTGAAAGCGGTCGCGTGCGGAACGGTCATCGTTGTTGTCCATTCCGTCGATCGTAACGTTGTTCGAATATGACGCACCGCCCGAAAGCGAAAAATTGCCCTGCTCAAAAGGTGTCGAACGCGGATCGGTATCGCGGTCCTCTGCGAGATCAGAGGTCGAAAGAGCTTCCTCCGAAACACCGCCGACCGTTTGGATCAGGTCAAGCGCGTTGCGGTCCAGATTCGGCAGCTCTTCTATCTCGTCAGCCAAAATGGTACTGCCGACAACCGTTCGAGTAACGTCGAGTTCGGCAAGAACATCGTCGTCTACCACAACATTTTCGAGCACGCCCGCAGGCGACAAAGCTATAGCCAGCGCAACTTGCTGAGCAGAGATCAACTCGACACCCGTACGCTTATAAGAAGCGAACCCCGGTGCCGCGGCTGTAAGTGAGTAGCTGCCTGGCTGAAGTGTGACAAAACGAAAACGGCCGTCCATGTCGGTTGCTGCAGTTAATCCAACGCCTGTCTCAGCCATCGATGCTGTTATCGAAACTCCTGGAATAGGCAGGCCGCTGCTATCCACAACGCGGCCCACGATGGCCGCATGATCAAGATCCTGAGCAGTGACCGACGGCGCAGAAATGAGCGCAAAAATGGCTAACGTCATAAGGGCAAGACGCCCCCTGAAACTTAACATTCAGTAATTTCTCCTAGAGTTTATAGGTGCAATTTTCCGGGCGATGAGGTCCGGAATGCGATATTATGCGCAGAAGCCGAATCGATGTAAAGTGAAGAAGCCGCATGGGAAACAATTTCCTTGAAATAAATTTGAACATCGAGACCTAAGAAAGTTTTGCCTGTCGCTCCCCTACACCACCGAAGACCTTGAGTGGGGGAACGATCTCTGCTTCTGCATAGGCAGCAAAATGTACTGCGTCACCGCGCCGGAGAGCGACGGTCCGGCTCCGACTCGTTCAAGTGTGCGCCGGAAAAATTTGCGGAACTCACTGAGATCGAGGGAATTCGTCCGGCAGCCTATGTTGCACGGTATCACTACTCGAACACCTAATCGGTACGTCATACCGCATGGTTTTTGATAAACTACCCGCAAAGATCAAAAGGAATCTGACCAAAAAAATGATCATCGCTATTGACGGGCCGTCCGGTGCCGGAAAATCCACACTTGGCAAAATGCTCGCCAAGAAATTCAACCTGCTGTATCTAGACACGGGTGCAATGTATCGCGCCGGTGCTCTGGCGGTAATGCGGTCCGGCATCTCGCTCAACGATTCTGCTTCCGTCGCAACCATTGTCAGCGGTTCTCGAATCGAACTCGCAGGATCTCCCGACGCGCTGCAAGTCCTGCTTGACGGCGCGAACATTTCCGATGAGATCCGCAGCCTCGAGATCGCTCAAGCCGCATCGATCGTATCAACCAACTCCGACGTCCGCCGACGCATGGTCGAACTTCAGCGGGAACTCTGCAACACGTCCGGGAAAGGCTGTGTTCTCGAGGGGCGAGACATCGGGACCGTCGTATTTCCAGGGGCCGATGCCAAGTTTTTCCTCACTGCTAAGCCTGAGGCTCGGGCTACTCGCCGATTCGAAGAAGACAAAGCGAAAGGCCGTGTTACGACCTATGAACAAACCCTCGACGAGATAAACCGGCGGGACGAACGTGACGTTTCGCGCGACGATTCACCGCTGAGCATCGCCTCCGATGCCGTCGTTATCGACACCAGCGACCTCGATCTTTCTGAGGTATTCGACAAGATGGTTGAAACGATCAAAGGCCTGGGAAGTGCGGCAGCCTAAAGGTTGACTAGATTTACTCGAACCGCTAACATCGAAAATTGCTCCTTTATGCTCCCGTAGCTCAGTTGGATAGAGCAACAGCCTTCTAAGCTGTGGGTCGCACGTTCGAGTCGTGCCGGGGGCAATATCGATTGCGGACCGCACTGCGAATCTCTTTGGAATTCGCAGTCCGCAATCAGAGGCCATTCTATGGCGGCTATAGTTCAGGGGTTAGAACGCCAGATTGTGGTTCTGGATGTCGTGGGTTCGATTCCCACTAGCCGCCCCATCCACTTTTTTCTTTTAACATCTATGCGATCTTCGCCGGTTCTAGTTGCATTGTTTTTGCTTCTGAGCACAGCGGTCGTCGCGCAAAAGGGCTCGCTCTATGCACCCGGCGAATTACTCGTTAAATTCCGGCCGGAAACATCTGCCGCTTCGCAAGCGTCTTCGCACAAGGCTGCTGGAGCCGAGGTAGTGAAAACCTTTTCGCACCTTGGCTGGCACGTCGTTAAATTAGAGGGCCGCCGCTCGGTCGAATCCGCTCTTCGCTCCTATAGCTCGGCATCTTACATCGAAGCCGCTCAGCCCAACTATTATTACCAGCTGCTGAACACGCCAAACGATCCCGACTTCCCCCTGCCGGGCATGTACGGCCTGACTAAGATCTCAGCACCTGCGGCATGGAACCTGACGACCGGCAGTTCGGACGTAGTTGTAGCCGTGATCGATTCCGGCATTCGGCTCACGCACGAAGACCTCGCCGCAAACATCTGGACGAACCCGGGCGAGATCCCGAACAATGGCATCGATGATGACGGCAACGGTTTCATCGACGATTACAACGGCTGGGACTTCCGTCACAACGTCTTTGACCCCACCGACCAGCACGGCCATGGCACTCATGTCTCGGGCACCATCGGGGCAGTTGGCAACAACGGCATCGGCGTGGTCGGCGTCAATTGGAACGTCCGGCTGATGCCTATAAAGATCTACAACGCAGGCGGCAGCGACACAACTTCCTCCATGCTCATTGCAGCATATGAATACGTTCGGATGATGAAGCTCAGGGGCGTCAATATCCGCGTTACCAACAACTCGTATGGCGGCTGCGCCGAAGCGTGCAGCTACGACCAGGCAACAAGAGATGCCATCGACGCGCTCGGCGAAGCAGACATTCTCAACGTTTTCGCCGCGGGCAATGCCGGAGTGAACATCGACGTTCAGCCATTCTATCCCGCTTCGTACAACCTGCCGGACATTCTCTCCGTGGGAGCATCGAACTCGAACGATGATCGAGTGTTCAACTTCGGGCCCGTCGGCGTCGACCTGGCAGCCCCGGGCGTCGGTATTAGAAGCACGACCAACGCAAACAACTCGAGTTACGGTAACTCAAGCGGAACTTCGATGGCTGCCCCTCACGTCGCCGGAGCCGCCGCTCTCATCGCAGCCTATCATCCGACGCTTTCTGCTCGATCGTTAAAAGCGACCATAATGAACAATGTCGACGTGCTGCCGCAATGGCAGGGTTTCGTAAAGACCGGCGGGCGTTTGAACGTCGCGAATGCCTTGTTGTCGCCGACGGTCTGCAATCTGGAACTTTCCCAAAACCAAGTGCTGATGCCAACAAAGGGGGGTTATCTAACGATAGAGGTTGCGGCCGCGCCAAACTGCGACTATTCGGTCAAGCGAAGTGCAAAATGGATGTTCGTGGAAACCGGCGACGTCAACAGCGGGACGGCAACTCTCCGCATAAGGGTCGGCTTCAATTCGACCGTCGCCAGAAGCGGAACGATAACCATCGGCGATAAGACGCTGACGATTCGGCAGTCACGCGAAGAATTTTTCTAATATTCACGGCCCTTGCCAACTATATTAAGTCAGCACGCGTCTAAGTTGGTTATTACATTCCGACCCGACAGCGGCAGGCCTTCGAATCCGTTTCTTTGCATAATACGAAGGCGCAGTAGTATATTAAAAGTTCTCGGTTAGTTTCGGCATTCCGATTTGTTTTAAACTGTTGACCTCAAAAGGACTCGATTTGATGCGTAAATTATCATTTGTCGGCAAGATGGCCGCCTGTGTTGTGTTCTCTCTCATGTTCGGCAACCCCGTTCTTGCCCAGATCTCCTTGCGTACAGCCCTTGACGGCGACCGCGACGGAAACGCTGACTACACTATTTTCCCACCCAGCAACAGCATCTGGTACCGCTTGTTCAGCAGCGGAGGTATCGGAATGCAGGCATTCGGCATGTCGGACACCGATTTCATGACGCCCGGCGACTATGACGGCGACGGCATCGGCGACGTTGCAGTATGGCGCGAAACCACAGGCGAATGGTGGGTCATCTACAGTTCTAACTATGCGATCGCACGTCAGTTGTGGGGTGTAGCAGGAGACGAACCGGTCGCTCGTGACTATGACGGCGATGGCCGTACCGACTTCGCTATTGCCCGCCGCGCGAACGGCATCATTACCTGGTGGATAATCAAGAGCTCAGACCAGAATCTTATTGTCTTCAATTGGGGCGTGCCGACCGACTTTGTGGCACCAGGGGACTATGACGGTGACGGCCGCTTCGACGTGGCGATACAACGTCCCGGCGCACAGCCGACCGATCCCGCAACGTTCTGGATCATTTACAGCAGCAATTTTGGACTTGACCAGATCGTATTCGGACAAAGTGCAGACCTTGTAGTTCCCGGTGATTACGACGGCGACGGCATGACGGATTTGGCAGTAGTGCGTGAAACCGGAGCGCCGAATAACTGGCTCCGCTGGATCATCCGCTACAGCTCGACGGGTCAGATCGTTGAAGAAGATTGGGGTGTCGCCGCGACTGATCTGACAGTTCAAAATGATTACGACGGCGACGGCAAAACAGACATCGCCGTTTGGCGAAACACCGAGGGACGCTTTTATGTCGTATTCTCTACCGGCGGCGTCGGCCAAATACACTGGGGCGAACCAAACGATTATCCCGTTGCCTCCTACGATACACATTGATCTACACCAGCAGATTTCAAAAAGGCCGGGGTTTATCGCCTCGGCCTTTTTATCGTAGACCTGCCGTTGTAGTAAATTCTTCTCATATGGAAAGACTGCGCAACGCGATCACCAATAAGTTCCCTTCTAAGCGGATCGTCATAATCGGCGACCTCGTGGCAGACAAGTTCCTGAACGGAACTATCGCACGAGTGTCGCGCGAAGCTCCCGTTTTCATCCTCAGACATGACGAAACTGAGATGCGTGCCGGCGGTGCCGCCAATGCCGCGGTCAATGCTGGTGCTCTCGGTGCCATGCCCGTCGTCGTCGGCATCGTAGGAAACGATGAAAACGGAAAAGGCCTGGTAGCAGAGATGTCGGCAGCCGGGGCAGATTGCAGCGGTGTCATCTTCGCAGACGCCCGGCGGACCACAACCAAGATGCGCGTACTGGCCGGTCATCATTATGCACCCAAACAGCAGGTCATCCGTATCGACTACGAAGACGATACCGAGATCGACGCTGCTGTAATTCTGCAGCTGCGCGAGGGCCTTGCCGCTGCGTGCGACGGTGCCGCCGCGATCGTTTTCTCCGACTACAACTACGGCGTCGCGACGGCGGAACTCATAGCCGACGCATTGGGTCTTGCCGAGGAGCATTCCATCCCGCTGATCGTCGATTCGCGTTCGCGGCTCACTGGCTTCAGCGGCGCGACCAGCGCCACCCCGAATCAGGACGAGGTCGGTGCGATCCTCGGCCGCGATTTCACAGATGCCGACTGCGAAAGGCTTCGTGCAGAGATGGGGCTAAAATCGCTTCTTGTCACCCGCGGCAATAAAGGAATGACCCTACTTCAGGAGGGGTTCGAACCGCTGGCTCTGCCGGTGGTCGGCTCCTCAGTGCCGGTCGATGTCACCGGTGCGGGTGACACGGTCATCGCCGTTTTTGCCCTCGGCGTAGCGTCGGGGCTCAGCTTCGCCGAAGCTGCCGAGCTCGCCAATCACGCCGGCGGCGCGGTGGTAATGAAACGTGGAACCGCTTCAGTAACGCCGACAGAGTTGCTCGATTCCTTGCTCCACTCGCCCGTTATCCAAACCCTCGAAGCTGAGCGAATGCCATGATGTCTGCCCCAATATTGCCGCTCGCAGAACTCACCGACCTCGTAAACGACGTTCGTGCCGCCGGAAGCCGCATTATTCTTGCGAATGGCTGCTTCGACCTCATCCACGTGGGCCACATCCGCTATCTAGCCGGAGCGAAGGCACTGGGTGGATTCCTCGTCGTCGGGATCAATTCCGACAGCCAGGTTCGCACACTGAAAGGCGAAGGCCGCCCGTTCATCAGCGAAAACGAACGAGCCGAGATCATCGCGTCGCTTCGCATGGTCGATGCCGTCACCATATTTGACGAGACAACCGTCGAAAACCTTATCCGTACACTGCGTCCCGACTTCCATGCCAAGGGCACCGACTACACCACCGAAACCGTGCCCGAACGCGAGATAGTCCGCAGCGTCGGCGGCGAGGTCGCGATCGTCGGCGATCCAAAGGACCATTCGTCTACCGACCTGATAGGCATCGTCATCAAGCCCCGCAGCTAGTCCCGCTATGCCCGAACCGCCGACAAAACTAGATCTGATTATAGAAGTTTGGGAGCGGCTGGATTGTGAAAGCATCGGCCGCCTCGAGATCGAGGCGATTGAAAAAGCTCTCGCCGAAAGGTTCGGCAAACAAGCGGTCGAATCGCCCATGGTCATCGCCCGCCAACTCGCTGACGAGGGCGCCGAGCTCCGCCACAACGAGCTGATGACACTGTTCGTCGAGCGCGCCGAAAACAAGCCTTACGACCCAGCGTTTCGCAACATCTTCAAGCTCGACACCTTAGGGGCCGCACACAACACGATCCGGCAACTCGAAAATCTCCGCCGCAAATTCGAAACCGACAAAGACCGCGACGGGCTGCGGCTCATCCGCGACCGCACCATCGAAGCCCGCGAAACTTTGCTGCGAAAATCCGACACCGACCTTGTCCGCGAGATCGCATCCTGGCTTACAATGTGGCTGCAGTCACCGGAGCTTTTCGAAAACTGGATCGCCCTGCGGATCCGATCTCAGGAGTTTCTAAACAAATTTGAAGACGAACTAAAATGAGGCGTTTTTACTCACCACCCGAAAGCTTTTCACCCGACCGCACTTCCGCAACTCTCGGCGAAGAGGAAACGCGACACCTTCGCGACGTACTCCGCCTGAACGTCGGCGACACGGTGAACGTCTTCGACGGCAACGGCCACGAGTGGGAAGCAAAGATCACATCCATAGAGCGGCGTTCCACAGTTGTTGAGGTCACGAGTGAGGTCGAACCAGCCGCCCCCGAATCGCCCCTAAACCTAACGCTGGCCGCCGTCGTCACGCGCGGCGAAAAATACGACCTCGTGATTCAAAAAGCAGTCGAACTCGGCGTCACGCGTCTCGTCCCGCTCTTCTCGATACGCGGCGACGTGAAACCCGCCGAGGCCGCAAAACGAATGGATCGCTGGCGCAAGATCGCCGCCGAAGCCACAAAACAATCCGGCCGCGCAAAGTTCATGGAAATAGCTGAGCCAGTCAACGTCACCGAATTCATGCAGGACTCAAAAGCCGAAACAACGATCTTCTTCTCCGAACGCGACGGTGCGCGCTTCACGCCCACCAACGACCCCGCCAGCGTCGCCGCCATCATCGGCCCCAAAGGCGGCTGGGACGATACAGAACTCGAAGCTGCAAAAAAAGAAGGTGCCGCCATCGTCACCTTCGCCGGGCGCATCCTTCGTGCGGAAACCGCCGCCATCGCGATCACTGCCGTCCTTCAACATCGCTTCGGCGATCTCACTTAACTAAAGATCAACCTGCCGAGACACCGTTCCCGTTCAGATATTCCGCGACCCGCCGCTCGGCCAGATTTACATACTCCTGCGAGATCTCGGACCCGAACCACCGCCTTCCCAATAGCTCAGCCACCTTAGCGGTCGTCCCGCTGCCCATAAAACAGTCGTAAACAACGTCCCCCTCATCCGTCCACGTCCTCATCTGGTCCTCAACAAGCTGCTCCGGAAAGATCGCCGGATGCTCAAATGCGATCTTGTCCTTCGACGAAGACGTCCCAACGTTGTAATAGAAAATATTGTTGACCTTCCGCTCACGGGGCGCGACGTGGTCGTGCTCCAGATCATTTCGCCCCGTCTTCGTAATGCGAAAAGACTTGAACGCCTTCTCCTGCTTTATCGGCTGCATCAGCGGGTTAAAGGTCTTCGGCTGCCCCTTCGAAAAGCAAAACATATACTCAAAACACTGCCGATATCGCTTGCCGCAATCGCTCGGTATCGGATTGTTCTTCGCATATATCATCGTGTCGTGCACACGAAAACCTGCCTCTTTGAACGCGAACGCATGGCTAAAGCTCGACAGCGTCTCATCGCCGTTCACTGTCCGGTCGCCCACCACCCAGATCACGACCCCGCCCTCTTTCGTCTTCTCAAACAGCCCGGCCGCGATCTCCTCCACTGGCAGGTGATAGCCGTTGTAATCGCGCAGGTCGTCGTAAGGCGGACTCGTTATCGTCATGTCGATAAACTCCGTCGGCAGCCGGCCCAGCGTCTCCACGCAGTTCTCGCGATAGATGTTCCCAAATTCGATCATGGTTTATTCAAAGGCGGGTCTGCCCAAAAGTGCTTTGCCATGTCAACGACGCCGTGAGCACGTCCAGCCGTTCGCGATCAGTCTCACGCAATCCGTCACTGACCGCCTTTGCGATCGACCTTAGCAACGGCAGCGCAAACGGCCCTGCGTGCGACATCACCTGCGAAAAATAATGCAGCCTCAGCCCACCGCTCTCGTCCGCGTGAAACGCCTTAACGTCATCACCACTCAGCTTCAAAACGTCCGTCCCCGCCGGCACCACTGTCGCCGGAATCTCGTGCTCCGCCTGCGGCCCGCCGTTCAGCGTCCCGAGCAGCATTATCCCCAGCAAGATCCCCTGCTCGCTGATATAGTCCGGTGTAAATTCCTCAAGCGCCGGCCGTGGGCTCAGCCGCGGGCCATAGTTCGCATATTCCGGGTTGATCAAAAGCGAGTTATAGATCACCCCAACTACCGTGGAACCCGCCACGTCGAGCCCGACGAACTGGCCAAAACGATGATCGCCAAGCGCAGGGGCCTCCGCCGCGTCGAGTTCGTCCACCACACGAGCAACATAATCGATATGCGAATTTGAACCGACGATCTTGGCAATTATCATCGAGATTAAGATCAGCGTGAAAGGTTCGGAATGATGTAAAGCAGCCACCAAAGGCCGATCTGGGCTAGTGCAACGACAACGCTGCCGGCGATATACCGCGCGGCTATGGGCCGTTCGGACGCCTCATCGATCGGCCCGGAGCGGACGATCGCGGCGACCGCCAATCCCACTGCAAACGGCGAGAAAACAATGCCGAGATAGGGCACGAACGAATAAACCAGGCTCGCACGCGAATACTGCAGCACCGTGCTTTTGCTGTCCTCATCGGCCGTGAACGGGTTATCGTCGGCGCTTCTTGCTTTCGTCTTTACGTGAAACACTGAACCCTAGTTTTTCACGGTTGGCGAATTCCTGCAAAGCCCTGAAGAAAAGTTCCCGCTCGCGACCGCCAACAACCGCAGCCTGATCAGCAGCCTCCAACGCATACGGATAACCCACCCCCACAACACATTCCCCGCGTATCACGTCAACGACCTCGTCCAACATCCCCGCGTCATAGATCCACGCCGGCACATCAATCCGCGCTGGTGCGGAATCAGCCGTCGTCTGCAGATAAACAAACCCGACCTCCGATACGCCCGTCGCCTCGTCGATGAACACCTCAAGCCCCCGCCGCGTCGAATAGAAAAAACACGTCCGCGAGCCCCATCCTGAAAGCAAAGCCGCGGCTCCCGCACTCGGCGTATTCAGAATCGCCGCATCAAACAACGATTCATTCCGCACGGCCTCACACCCCGGAACCGCCGCAAAGAGCGACATCAGATCCCGCGAAAAGCTACGGTCAACATAACCCACCATCGGCACCTTCGACTCACGCGAAAGAGCAACAAGCCGCACCGTCGAGTCCAGCGAACTCCGCTGCAGCCCCTTCTGCGAAAACGGCACAAGCAGCGGCGCATCCAAGAACGCCAGCGGCATCCGCTCCCCGCGTTCCCGCCACCCCTCCTTTCGCCGCAAAAACTCACCGACCGCAGCGACCTCCGCCAGATACCGCCGCTCATCGACACGGATGTTCGGGTTCATCGGCTCTTCCTGCTCGCGAAATAGGTCACCCGGCGTCAGTATCTCGATCGAAGACTGCTTCGTATAACCCGCCGTCGGATCATGCGGATTCTCAAACCACCCCGCACGAATCATCGCTATCGGGATCGACGTCGTCTTTTCCGCATAGATCTGGCTGCCATCCGCCGCAAACGTCGTCCGCCGATTCAACACCTCCGCCGCCCAGCCGCGAGCCTCCTCATGATTCCGCCACCGCGTCGCAAATGTCGTGACCAGCCCGATCTTCGCCATCTCACCCGCAGGCGCCGCCGCCGCATTGCCGGCGCGTTCTATCAGCCGCGCGATCTCGGCTGCACCCATCGCCGCCAACTGCTCCGCAGCTGCAAACGCTGCCTGCAGCGTCGCATCGCGCTGCTCAACATGCGAGCGGAAATCCTCGGCACTCGCTCGCAGCTCCTCTTCCAACTTTTGGCGAAATGTCATCGCGCTTTCAGCAAAAACTCGTGCGGGTCGTCGCCGCCCATCAATGGCGTCGCGGCATATCCTCGCGCCTCCAGCCAAGCAAGGCACTCCGTCCGCAGCTCGTTCGAATGCGTTGATAGAAACACCGTCGGCTTCGCACGTTCAAAAATGCCCCCTGCCCCTTTCAGCACCGCCATCTCCGCACCCTCAACATCGAGCTTGATCACATCCGGCGTCAGCCCCAGTCGCTCCGCGATCTCATCCAGCGTCACCGTCGGAACCGTCACGCTCGCGCCGGCCGGTGCGGCATCGCTCAACCGCCCCATCGCAATGTTCTCCCCGATCTCAAACGTCGCCGTCCCGCTCACATCCGAACACGCAGACGCCAGCACGGTCACGTTCTCCGCGCGGTTCATCTCAACGTGCCGCTGCAAATACGCAAGGTTCCGCTCCAGCGGCTCAAACGCAACCACCCGCCCATCCGGCCCCGCCAGCCGCGAAGCTAGTATCGTGTAATAGCCCGCGTTCGCACCGACATCGAACACCAGAGAGCCGGGCGCGATCTCAGCCGCCATCGCCGCTGTCTGCTCGGGTTCCAGTTGGTTAAAATACACCGTCGCACCGCCGCCGGCCCCCGCAAACGCTCCGAGCACAAATCGCGCGCCCTTCAGTGGCCCCCTCACCACCGGGTACGCCGCTCGCGGCATCATCCGCCCGAAAACGAACCGCCCCACGCTGCGAAGTGCGTTACGCATAGCGGCTAATACTCCCACTTCTCGGCAAATCGCCCGATATGCTCACGCTCCGCCTTCGCCGCCTCCACTTCCAAAAACGCGCGAAACTCTTCCTGCTCGTGAAGGTAATCTTCCTCCGAAAGCTTGCCCGAAAAATACGCCATCCGCAGCCACACCATATACGTATTCAGCGTATCGATCTGGTTATATTCGACGATCTTCTTAATATCCCCCGCCAGCCACAGGTCCACCACTTGGTCGCCCGTCGTGTCCAGTTTGCCCGGAAAGCCGCATAGCACCGAAAGCTCGTTCAGCTTTGGCCCCATCGCATAACGCGACAGCCGCTGGCAGATGTCGAAATGCCATTCGCCGTAACGCGATTCAAAATAATCGCGCCCCTTCCAAGGCGCGTCCGGACGCCGGCAAAACCCAGGTGCCGTCACATCATTCACCATCCCACGCTGGATCAATACCTGAAGGTCAGACTCGAGCGAGTTAAAACCGACGAGCTGCGGTTCGCGCTCTCCTATCCAATGCAGAAAACGGCTGATGAGATAGCCCTCGTCCATCTCCGCCGGGTCTACCGGCAGCTTTGGCAGCGAATGGATCGCAAAATCCACAACGCGCTCGCCGTCGCGGTAAACCACATTGCGCGAGAGAAAAGCGATAGAGACTATGCGGGAAAATAGGTATTTTACGAACGGCCGCGGACACGCCTCCGCATTATATCCCGATGCGTTCTCCCAAAGCTTCTGCATCGCATCAAGCTCGGCCACATCCGCCGAAAGCCCATACAACTTGCGTGCACCAGCCGCATCAGGAACCCACTCAAGATCAAAGAACCACGTCCGCTCGTGGAGGTCATTTTTCAACATTCAGCCGAAAGTTTACCACACGCCCCCCGCCCCCGCATGTCCCTAGCTCCAGCAGAACGTCCTGTCTGCAGTCCATTGCCGCTGACTTCAGCCAACGGAACCAAACCCCACCAAACTGACTGGGCTTTGGCCCGACCCTCTCA
>JACDAK010000102.1 GCA_013695495.1 Blastocatellia bacterium
CTGTAACACCTCATAATCCCGTAGTAATGGGGAACAAGCTTTACGTTTCGTGGTATCAGGCGGGTCTGCAAGTATTCGATATCACTGATCCCGCAAAACCGGAACATATCGGCCAGTACGACACTTACCCGCGTGAGTTCATGCAGAGCGAAGAAGAGACGGTAGCGATCGCGGATGAGCCGTGGGACGTCATGTGCGGGCGAGACAGCCTGCGCAACGCTCTGCCGACGACGTACAGCGGTGCTTGGGCGGTATTCCCGTTCCTTGGCGAAGACCGTGTGCTGATCGGCGATCTCACTTCGGGGCTGATCACGGTTGACGTTACTCAGGCGAATTCGCCGCCCAAGAATCAAGTATCTGATTTCGACGGCGACGGCATCACCGATCATTCGGTATTCGCCCCATCCACCGGAATGTGGTACGCGGAACGCAGTTCGGACCAGCAGCTTGTTACTCGGCACTGGGGCGTAGAAGGCGACGTCATCGTTCCCGGCGATTTCGATGGTGATGGGAAATCTGACTTTGCGATCTGGCGTCCGTCTACTGGCACTTGGTGGGTTTGGTTCGAATCCGGCGGCCTTCACTCGTTCCATTGGGGCGTGGAAGGCGACATTCCGGTAGCTGGTGACTATGACGCTGATGGCCGAACGGATTATGCTATTTGGCGGCCTGCGACCGGTATGTGGTGGATTGCTCGAAGCACCTTGGGTATTCAAACCATGCATTGGGGTGTTGCAGGCGATATCCCGATCACCGGCGACTACGACGGTGACGGAAAGACCGATTTTGGAATTTGGCGGCCGTCCACCGGTATGTGGTGGATCATGCGAAGTTCATCGTCGATCCCCATCATCCGACATTGGGGCGAGGCGGGGGACATGCCGGTCGCCGCAGATTTCAGTGGTGACGGGAAGACGGATTTTGCCATATGGCGACCGTCGACCGGGATGTGGTGGATCATTTTTGAGAATTTTGACATTCGGACACATCACTTCGGCATTCCGGGCGATCGGCCGATTCCCTCGGATTTCGATGGCGACGGAAAAGCTGACATCTCTGTATTCCGCCCGTCGACGAATGTTTGGTATCGTCTGAACAGTTCTGACGGGGCCTTCATTGGAAGGGAGTTCGGAGCAGTGGGTGATATTCCCTCGCCAGCGTCCAGCCAGCCGCAATAATGATAGTCAGGCGCTGTCGAACAGATCTGAACTATGAAATTGGTGATGACGATCGGCAGCGGCACCCTAGCAGGGCGGCAGTTCACGCTAACGTCAGGCTTTCTCACGATCGGCCGGGCCGATAGCTGCACCGTCCGGTTCGATCCGAAAAGCGAACGCATAGCCTCGAAACAACACGCCTTCATCGAAGCCAAAGCGGACGGCTTCTATTTAACCGATAACAAGAGCACGAATGGCACGCTGGTTAACGGCAAGACCGTGACCTCGGCAAAGCTGGCTTCGGGCGACATAATAAAATTCGGACGCCGCGGCGTCGAAGCTTCGATCTCTATCGAAGAGTCTGATGATGCTACGGAAGACGCCCGTGTTTTTCCTGCGCCGAGTGTTAACGACTCTTTCGCACAGATCGGTGTAGGAAATGTGCACGCTGAGGCTGAGCGGGAAGTCTCGATCGGGCGTGTTTTCTTTTACATTGGCCTTACGGCGACGATCGTTCTGATGGCGTTTCTGGGCGCTCTGCTTGCGCTGGTGACGACGTTCAATCTTGGGCTGGTCACAGCGCTGGTGGCGACGGTTGTCGCGTTCGTTCCGGCATTGATCTACATACTGCCTTTAATGTGGCTAGACCGATACGATCCGGAACCGTTGTGGCTCCTGGCGCTTGCCTTCGCGTGGGGCGCGATAATCTCGATCTTCTTTTCAGGCATCGTTAATGATCTAGTAGCAGCACAGGTCGGGGCTGCGATCTCACCGCAGGCAGGCCAATTCGCGACATATGTGATCTCCGCCCCCATCTTTGAGGAAAGCTCAAAGGGAATCGGCGTTCTGCTCATCCTCCTATTCTTCCGAAAGTATTTCGACGACATCCTGGATGGCATTGTCTTCGGCGGTGTTGTAGCACTCGGCTTTGCGACCGTCGAGAATGTGATGTATTACGGTGAGAACCTGCTGAAAGAAGGCTGGAACGGGCTGGCTCTTGTTTTCGTCCTGCGAGGTGTTTTTTCGCCGTTCATTCACGTTTTCTTTACATCGATGACCGGCATCGGGTGCGGTGTTGCACGTGAGACGCACAACCGCTTTCTTAAGATCGCCGCTCCTGTTATCGGGTACTTGTTCGCGGTACTGCTGCATGCCTTGTGGAATTTCATAGCGTTCGCAGGCGGGGCTCTGATGGAAGGTGCAGGCCTCGTCTGGGCGTGCGAGTATGTCCCGATCCTTAGCGGGACTGCCTATCAGAGTGACATCAGCCTTTGTGCGTTCGGGCTGATGTACATGATTCTGCAGGTGCCCCTGTTCTTAATTTTGGTAGGGTTCGCGTTGTTCATTATGCGGCGGCAGAACCGGATACTGCGGGATATGCTGGCGATCGACGTGGCACGCGGTTTAGTTCCCGAGAACCATGTGAAGATCGCGACGTCTGCGTTTCGCAGCACGTTCTGGCGAATCGGTGGACTGTTTTCAGGAAAATACAACCACCGCCGCCGCTACCTGCGGGCACTAGGAAAGCTGGGGCTGAGTTACTGGCACATTCAGCGCGCTCGCGATGCGAGCGGGCAAACGGCGAGCTTTCAGCAAAACCCAATATTGCGTGCCGAGGTGTTGAAATGGAAAGAGAATGTGTGAAAAACTCCCTTGGCGGCAGCCAAGGTGCTGATCAGAAGTGGTGGGTCGTGCGGGGCTCGAACCTGCGACCCGCGGATTAAGAGTCCGCTGCTCTACCAACTGAGCTAACGACCCGAATTCACAATTATAACAACAGATTTTCGGCGGTGTAAAGTAGACCGTAATAAAGGGCGTGGGCGTGACGGGCCGCAAAAATCAGACTCAAGGCGTTCATAATCTAGAAGCTTTCCCCTAAAATACTACCGTGCGTTGCTAGAGTTCGGCACCTCGCCCGCTGTTCCACATGAAAGAATGCCCAAAATGTGAAAGCTGTTACCCGGATGAAGTATCGATCTGTCCGCAGGACCAGACAGCTACGAAATACGCGTTGGCGGGAACACAGCTGCTTGCCGAACGTTACCTGCTTGTGCGGCGGTTGGGAAAGGGAGCAATGGGCAACGTATATGTGGCGAATGACAATAAGTTCTCAAACCGAAGGGTGGCGATAAAGACCGTTCGCGAAGATATTCTAAGCAGCGACAGCCTGCAGGAAGGCGAAGCGATAGCACGATTTGAACGCGAGGCACAAGCCGCGGCTTCCATCCAGCACCCGAACACAGTAAGCGTAACTGATTTCGGAGAAACCTCGGATGGTGTGTTCTATCTGGTGATGGAATATGTCGAGGGCGAAACGCTTCATCGGCTGCTACGCCGAGAGGGAACACTTGCCGTTGGCCGAGCGGTCAGACTGCTTCGACAGATCGCTGACGGGGTGGGAGCGGCTCACGAGATCGGAATTCTTCATCGTGACTTAAAGCCGGCGAATATCTTCATTATGCAGAAAGGGAGCCGAGACGGCTTCATCAAGGTCGGCGATTTCGGCCTCGCAAAGATAACAAATCAAACCTACACGGACATTAGTTCGAATGCGACGCCATCGTCACGCGGGATAATCGGGACCCCCGAATTCATGGCTCCGGAACAGATGCAGCCCGAGGTCGGTGTGGATACACGGGCGGATATCTATGCTCTCGGGACAATAGCGTATTTGATGTTGGGCGGGAAAACGCCATTTGCGGGAGACATGATGCAGCTCGTCATGCAAAAGATTATGCACGAGCCTGCTCCGCTGTCCCAGCTTCGGTCGGACCTGCCTACCGCGGTAGAGTCTGTGATAATGCGCTCGCTGGCAATCGAGGCTCACGAGCGCCATGACACGGTTGAAGACTGGATCAACGATCTGGAAGAGGCGGCTGAGAACGTAAAAGAAGCGAAATCGACTGGCGGGACGCGCCTAGTCATCATGGGCCCGACTGGAGCCGAGGTTTACATCGATGACGAGCGGAAGGGAAGCATCGGAAGTTCAGGGCGCGTGGTTCTTCCGGGTATCGCGACGGGCGAGCACGTGCTGAGAGTGTCGCATCCCGGCGAGCGTGACGACGAACGCGTTATTGAGATCCGCGCGGGCAATGCCGAGCAGGTAATACAGGCGCACCTGCGGCAGATACGGGAAAGCAGCAGTCAGCCTTCGCCATCGCAGGGCAGCAGCGCGGGGCGGCAGAGCATTATCCCGGGCGTCGTAGCGTGCACGAACTGCCAATCACGATTTGCAGAAGGTGCGAAATTTTGTGGCCGATGCGGTAATCGTTCCTTTGTCCTTGTTTCGTCAGGGCATATGCCTGAAACGTTCCCTTGCCCGCGTTGTTCGGTGCCTCTTCTCATGGATTCAAAGTTCTGCGGCAGGTGTGGGATGAACATTACGCCATCGCAACGCGCGACTGCAGCGCCTGCTCCGAAATTTGCTGCGAGTCATGCGGCACCTGCTCAGGCTGAGCGCATTTGCGGGAAATGCTCCAGCGTATTCGGTGCAAACATCAAATTTTGCGGCCGGTGCGGGAACTCCTTGCTTTAATGGTTATGGAAGAGTCGAAGGCGAATACCCATGTGGGGCAAAAATACGTATAATGTGGCAGTTGCTCCCGCCGACCCGAATCACCCGAAAACAGGACGATTGCAATGAAAGTTTGCCCCACTTGCCGTAAGACCTATCCTGACGATGGATTAAATTTCTGTTTGGACGACGGAACTGTGCTCACGTTTGCAGCGAATGAACCGCCCCCAACGGTGATGAGGCACCAGCCGCGGCCGACAGACCCTGCCGCGCCGAAGATGCAGACAAGGTGGGACGCGCAACCGCAATACTCATTGCAGCCGCCAGCCGCCGGTTCCTCAGGCGCCTGGAAATGGGTAGTTGGAATTATGGCGCTGCTGGTTCTATTCTGCGGTGGCGGATTTGTCGGGCTAATGGGGTTGGCGCTATACGTCGCTGAAGAGGAGGCCGCAATCGCTGCCCTTGAGTCGAACTCGAACGTCAAATCCACTTTAGACCCCGACCCGCGAGCTAGAGTCGATGCCGTCCCGCTAAATGGCTGGATACAAACGGATAAAACCCATGGAATAACTGAGTACGTCAACGGCGAGTTGGTGGTTGCGGCCAAGAGTAAAGCATTTTACTATGTTCTTACGGCAGACGAGATCTTTGCGATGAACGAAGCCTCGACGCGCGTGACCGTCCGCAATGTAGATGATGCCGCAACGTCGATGGGCATCGGACTGGTTTTTCACAGCAATCCTACTCCGCTTCAGCAGGGCTATGCATTTTTGATCGATACGAAGCAGAAACGTTATCGGGTTGTGAGACACTACCCGAAGAACGAAGCGACTGTGGTGAAATGGACCAATTCTTCGGCGATAAAGGATGGTTCGCAGGAGAACTTGCTCGAGGTTCGTGACCGCGATGGGAACGTTGACCTCTATATAAATAGTGAAAAGGTCACGTCCATCCGCAACGCGTACGGCTATAAAAATGGGGTGCCGGGAATTTATTCAGGCGACGGGATAAGAGCAGCGTTCTCGAAGCTGGAGATCCGTAGATAACCTCACTATGAAACGGTGTCCGCGATGCGGAGAAACCTATACGGATGCCGATGTGAACTTTTGCCTCAACGATGGCGAACTGCTTTCCCGTCTAACGGGCAGCGAATCGCCGGAGCGTCCCCAGTATTCGAACGATCCTCCGCCCACGATCATGATGGATCAGTCACGGATGACGAATCCGATCACGTGGCCGGAGAATGCAGCGCCTGTTTCGCCCTATCGGCCCCCGGCACCGCTCCAATTTAACCCTAGTTTTCAGCTCAGTCGGTCAACGGGAAGCGATCAAACGCTGCCGACCTTGTCACTGATCCTCGGCTTAGCTTCGCTGATATTCTCATGCTGCTTTGGCGGGATATATTTCGGGCTTCCGGCCGCTATCATCGGACTGATAGGATTTCGCAATGCCGACAAGGATTCCGGTAGGTACGGGGGCAAGGGGCTTGCGATTGCGGGCATGGTGATCGGGGCAATCACCTTATTGATCGCATTTCTTCATATTATTTTTGCCGTGTTGGCGTGACTTAATCAATTTCTCTATACTTTAGTAGATGCGCGTAACATTGCACGTCGTGGCCGGCCCGCAAACCGGACGCGATTTCACTTTCGACCAGCACGATACTTTCTTGATCGGACGCAGTGAGGACGCGCAATTTTGCCTACCTCATGACCGGTTCTTTTCGCGCAATCACTGCATAATCGAAATCGCCCCGCCGCAATGCTTTCTTCGCGATCTTGGCTCGACGAATGGAACGTTCGTAAACGGGATACGGGTTGAGACCGCCCACCTGAAACATGGCGATCGCATCCAGGGCGGAGAGACGGTGCTGGAGGTCGAGGTCAGGTCCGATAATATGGTGGTGAATGCCGCCGGCGTTCGCTCCGGCGCGATGACCGAGCCGTCGCTGATCACAATTGCGTGTTTAAACTGCGGAACACCATCAAAAGCAGAGGCGTCCCGACCGGATTCGAAGCTCTCATACGTTTGCGACGAATGCCGGGATAAACTTCGCAAGAACCCGCAGCCGATTCCCAATTACCAGATGATGCGCATCTTGGGTCAGGGTGGTATGGGCAGTGTGATGTTGGCGAGATCGACTAAGGACGGGAGCGTAGTTGCTATAAAGACGTTGCTGCCTGAGGTTGCGGTCAGCGATCAGTCATTGAAAAGGTTCATGCGCGAGATAGAGGTCGCATCCTCGCTGCAGCATCCCAACATCGTAAGTTATATTGAACACGGCAGTCATAACGGTATCGTTTATCTCGTTACCGAATATATCAGCGGCATGGATGCCTCTCGATTGGCAAAGAAACGCGGCGGGAAGCTCAATTACAAAGAAGTCATCAAGATAATCGAACAGACCTTGGCAGCTTTAGATTTCGCGCACACGAAAGGGTTCGTGCATCGCGACATTAAAGAGCAGAACATTTTGGTTGACGGCAGCTATCCGAACTACCTAGCAAAACTAACTGACTTTGGGCTATCGAAGAGCTACAAACAGACTGGCATGAGCGGTGTTACGATGGTGGGAGACGTTGCCGGAACCATCGCATACATGCCGCCGGAACAGGTCCGAGACTTTAAAGAGGTGCGACCGCCTTCGGATATCTATGCGATCGGCATGACCGCCTACAGCTTGTTGACCGGAGCTCACGCGCTGGACATAGGTCCCAACGCCGGAATTTCTGAAACGGTCAAGGCGATATTCGAAAAGCCGATCATCCCTATCGCGAGCCGGGTGCCGGATATTCCGCTCCGTGTATCGGCCGTATTTGAGACCGCTTTGGCGAAGCAGATTGAGCTAAGATGGCGTACGGCGGGTGAGATGCGAGAGGCTCTGCTGCGTGCCGATGCGGAATTTTCTTGATCACTTAGCCTCTTCCTCGGGCATGTATCGGAGCGCGGCGATCATTCCAATGAGTACCCATGCGTGGCGGGCATTCTCGAGCGAGCCGACCAGACCCTGCACCATAAAAGAAGCGACAAATGCAACGCCAAGCCCAGTTCGGATCACGGACCCCCTATCGTGACCGGCGTCCCACGGCATAGTAACTTTCACGACCCATCCACAAAGAACCGAGAACGATAACACCCCGAGCATCCCGGACTGACCGGCGATGTTCAACCACATTTGGTGAGCATCCGTGAAGAGATGACGAGCTCCCGAAGGTGCGGTATAGGGGACATGGCAAACGCCGAGGCCAAGACCTTTGCCAACGATCGGAAACTCAATGAACGTCAGAAGTGTGTCTTGCCACGCGAGCAGACGGAGGCTTGGGTCGAAGCGGGTGTCGAAAAACGTGTAGAAATATGGCGAGGTTTCGCTGGGGCGGAATGAGAACGTAGCGACAATGAGGAACGCGATAGCTCCGAGAATGCCCGCCGTAATCGACGCGTAAGCCAAAACCTTTCGTCTGCGAAACAAAATGGCCGCCCAAAAGCAGATACCCAAAGCCGCGCCGCCGAGTCCCGGAGTGATGGTGAAGGCAAGGGTTATCAGGTGCAGAGCGAAGATGACTGCGGCGGCTTTCCGACTAAGAAACTGAGCACGAGCACTGACAAGCACAAAGATAATGCTGACTGTAAGGTAGCTGCACAGCATTGCGGGATAGAAGAAGGTCGATTGGACCCGCGGATAAGGACCTGGAATCAGTGATCCATAATGATGAAGGAAAGGTTTAACCAGGAAGGACTCGGGAGTGATGTAAAATCCGACGATCGCAAAGATTCCGATAACTGAGACCAAAGTGCCGGTTGCGACCCATGTGAGTACTACAATCTGGAGGCTGCGGGTGCTTCGAATGACAGAAGCAAATAGAATGGCGAGGCCGAGGAGATATGCCTCGCCGCTAAGCTTCACAAAACTGAAACCTGGCGATATTGAGAAAGCAGCGGAAGCGAAGAGGGAAATGAAATAAAGGCAAATAAGGAAGTGAAAGCGGTTCGGCCTGAAGGCGGCGGATCGCGTTAGGCAGGCTACGGCGAAGATGCCGGCTGTAAAAATGAACAAGATCTCGGTGGCTTGAATTCGGAAGCCCCCTATCCCGACGTTCGGACGCATAAAGCCCAGCGACACTACCATCAGCAAAAGGAGGGCTATCATTGTGCGGTTTTCCATCGTTCAGCACTTAAGGTGATTTCTGGATGAGTTAATCTTACGCGGCAGCTTACAGCCCTTACTGTGACAAATTATAGGGTTTGCGTTACTTTACGTATTGTCCTGGGTTTATCGGCATCCAGACCTTTCGCTTGAGACAGATGTGCAGCGAAGAGTTGCGCAGGGATAATAAACGGAATCGGTGTAAGCAACTCCGGAATCTTGTCACAAAGATTAATGGCACGCGAAGAAGCTCGTGCGATCCCAACGTCGTTTGTTATCACAAGAGTGTCGGCATGAAGAGACGAAAGCGTATCGAGCAACTCCATGTCACCAGGCCGCGTAACCCCCTGCGGGCTGTACAGGATGACGGGAAAGCGTCTTTCGATCAGTGCGAGCGGCCCATGCTGGAAGTCTGCGGACGAGAAACGTTCAGCTACCACGTAACACGTCTCCATAAGTTTTAATCCGAGCTCGAAGGCGTTTCCGTAGTTTAGTCCGCGCCCGAGGACGACGCAGTTCTCCATGAAAACGTAACGCTCTGCCAACTCCCTAATCTCGTCACTGAGTTCAAGTGCTTGATGAGCAAAATCGGTTATCTGTCTATATTCAAATGGTTTCGCCCCTAACGACTCAGCGATTAGATAGAACAGCATCATCTGACCGGTGTAGGTCTTGGTCGCAGCAACGGAGACCTCAGGCCCGGCATGGATCAAAAATGACTCGTCGGCCACTTCTACAATTTTCGAGTCCGCATCGTTCGTAAAGGCCAGGGTCAGAGCCCCGGATTTACCAGCGGATTCAAGAACGAAATTGATGTCCGACCCTTGGCCGGATTGCGATACCCCGATAACGAGAGCGTTGCGAAGTCTAAGTTCAACATCATAGAGCGTAACCACGGAAGGCGCCGCGAGCGAAACCGGGATCCCCGTAGTTAACTCGAGAAGGTAGCGTCCAAAAAGTGCCGCGTTATCCGAGCTTCCCCGCGCGACCAAGACGATAAGATCGATCTGCCGGTCGACGAGATGGTTCTTTAGTCTGGCGAGCGCAGACGCATTTACGGCTGCGATTCCCTCCAGTACATCGGGCTGTTGGGCTATCTCTTGTAACATCAACGACATATCACTTTTTCCTAAGGCTCCACATGCGCTTTTCCGTCTTGCTCATCTTTTTGCACAGTCTTATCATTGAGTTGCCGCAAGACTGAGTTTATAACCCCGCCCAATAGCAGCACAATGCTGGTCAAATACAGCCATAACATAAGAATGATCACCGCCCCCAAAGATCCATACGTGCGGTTATAGGTGTTGAAGTAGGTGAGGTATAGACGAAATCCGCCGGTAAGCAGAATCCACAAAACGATCGCGACGATCGCTCCAAAACTAACTATCTCCCATCGACGCGTACGATGATCAGGCAGCAAGTTGTAGACAAGCTCACAAGCGAGAAGCATTACAACGAGGATCGCAGTCCACTGAATGATCCCTAAGAAGACTCGAGAATAGACTTGAACACCGATCTCAGCCATCGCGATTTGTACGAGTTGCCAGCCATAGAAGACTATACCCAGAGCAAATACCAGTAGAATTACCGATAAAAAGGTGTAAATCAGCGATTTGAGTTTCAACTTCCACCAGTGTCGTCGCTCATGAAGCTCATATACTGCATTCAAAGCGTCACGAATACTATCCATTCCGATCGAAGCCGACCACAGAGCGACAAGCAGCCCGAAAGTTAACTTGCCGCCTGTGCTGCCTTCAATGATCTCGTTCAGCGTCGTGCGTACAAGATCGAAAGCCGAGGACGGCATTATTTGCTGCAGATAGTTGAGTATCTCGCGTCGAAGATCATCGGTAGATTCGAGCACGAGGCCAAACAAACTGATCAGGAAAAAGAGAAGCGGGAAAAGCGAGAAGGAAAAGAAGAAGGCCACCTGGGCAGCTCGGCCGAGCACGTCTGTGTCGAAGAACTTGTCGTAAAGGCAGCCGAAAAACTCCTTCCATGTGAAGTCTCCGAAGATTAAGAATGATCGCAATTTCAGCTTCATTTACCGCAATATACCCGCGGAACCCGGCGGCTAGTCCCACACGTGATCTCGTACGATATGGTACCACCCCAGAGAGCTAGGTCTCCGGCTGTTATGGTATGCTCGCTCGACGAGCCGATAAGTATTACCTCGTCGCCTGCTGTTGCCGTTTCCACTTCGGTCACGTCGACCATCAGCCAGTCCATAGAGACGCGGCCGATGACCGGCGCGAACGTGCCTTGAACAAGCACCTTTCCTCGGTTTGAAAGCGCACGAGGGTACCCATCCGCATAGCCCATCGGCACAGCGGCAACAGCCGTCTCCCGCTGCGCAGTGAAAGTGCGGCTGTAGCCGACCGATGCTCCACGCGGGAAATGTTTTATATGAGCGATCTTGGAACGCAGGGTCATTACCGGCTTCAGATGGGGTGTATCGATCCCTTTGGGCAGCACGTCATCGCCTAGGCCGTAAAGGATTCCGCCGACACGGATCATATTCCCGCGGGCCTCCGGATGTGCAACGGCCCCCGGCGAATTTGCCATGCCGAAGTAGGTCGGAGTATGCCCCGTGCGTCGCAGTTTCTGCGCGGCTTCGTAAAATCGGGCGATCTGTTCCTGAGTGAAAGCCGTTTCATCCAGGTTATCTGCGGATGCAAAGTGCGTCATGACGCCGGTCAATTTAATATTTGGAAGGCTTTGAACAGCTTTGCCAAGCTCTTCAACCTCGGCAGGGAATATGCCGATTCGGCCCATGCCAGTGTCTATTTTCAAATGAAAGTCCGCGATCCCGCTCCGTTTTGCGGCTGCGTCATTCAACTCACGCGCCTGTCCCAGCGTGCAGAGAGCCGGGGTGATGTTCATCTCAGTGAACGCAGTTGCCTGTCCCGGCCAGATGCCGCCGAAGCACAAGATGGGAAGGGTGATGTCGTTCGATCGGAGTTCTATACCTTCTTCAAGGGTGGCGACCCCGAACCAGTCTACGCCTTCCCGCTCAAGACGGGACGCACATTCAGTGGCACCGTGTCCGTAAGCGTCGGCTTTCACAACCGCCATGAAGCTAACATCGTGGCCGACGAACTTTTTGATCGAATGAAAATTGTAGGCAAGGGCATCGAGGTCGATCCCGGCCGTGGTCGGACGTCGTTTGTTCGGGGGAAGTTCGGTTGGCATGAAATAGTTCGAACCTAATGTGTGGCCTTAGCTTATTCAGCTGCTAGAAATTACCTGAGGTGTCGGCAGCCCGACAGTTCAAGTAGAACTACAACGGAATATTTCCGTGCTTTTTAGGCGGATTAGTGTCGCGCTTGTTTTCAAGCATCCGCAGTGCCCTAATCAGTTTGGGCCGAGTCGTTGCCGGTTCGATCACCTCATCAATGAATCCGCGCTCGGCGGCAACATACGGGTTTGCAAGCTTATCTCTAAATTCATCGACCTTTGCCGCACGCACCTCCTCGGGGTTCTCTGCGTTCGTCAGCTCTTTTCGATAAAGCAAGCCAACTGCTCCCTCGGCGCCCATAACGGCGATCTCAGCCGTCGGATATGCGAAGTTAACATCCGTCCGGATATGCTTTGATGACATAACGCAGTATGCCCCGCCGTAAGCCTTGCGTGTGATCACCGTAATCTTGGGCACGGTCGCTTCTGCGAATGCATATAGCAGCTTCGCGCCGTGGCGAATTATGCCATTGTGCTCTTGGTTGACGCCCGGCAGGAACCCGGGAACGTCCTCAAAGGTGATCAGCGGAATGTTGAAGCAATCGCAAAATCGGACGAATCGTGCAGCTTTTATTGAGGCGTCAATGTCTAGAACGCCCGCGAGAAACGCAGGCTGGTTTGCGACGATCCCGACTGAATAGCCGCCGAGACGTGCAAATCCAACCACAATATTAGGGGCGAAATGTTCTTGGACCTCGAAGAAATAGCCGTCATCCACCACCTTGCTGACAATGTCGCGAATGTCGTAAGGCTGATTTGGAGATTCTGGAACGGCAGTATTTAGCGATTCGTCCAAACGACCTTCAGGGTCGTCGGTAGCACGGAAGGGAGGCTGCTCCATGTTATTCGAGGGAACGAACGAAAGAAGTTCGCGGGTAAGTTGCAGCGCGTGCTCGTCCGAATCCGCCGCAAAATGAGCGACTCCCGATGTAGAGTTATGCGTCATTGCACCGCCAAGCTGATCTTTCGTTACCTCTTCGTGTGTAACGGTCTTGATCACGTCAGGGCCGGTAATGAACATATAGGAGCTGTCCTTTACCATGACGTTGAAATCAGTGATAGCCGGCGAATAAACTGCGCCGCCCGCGCATGGGCCCATAATGCAACTGAGCTGGGGTATGACACCGCTTGCCAGTGTGTTGCGAAGAAAAATATCGGCGTAACCGCCCAGCGACATCACGCCTTCTTGAATGCGGGCCCCGCCCGAATCGTTTAAGCCGACCACAGGCAGGCCGGTTTTCATTGCAAGGTCCATGATCTTGCAGATCTTCTGAGCGTGCGTTTCAGAGAGGGAGCCGCCGAAGACAGTGAAGTCCTGTGCAAAAACGAAAACCCCGCGGCCATCAATGGTGCCGTGCCCGGTCACTACACCGTCCCCGGCGATACGCTGCTTTTCAAGGCCGAAATCGTGCGAACGGTGTCGAACGAATTTGTCGAACTCTTCGAACGAGCCCTCGTCCAGCAGAAACTCGATGCGTTCGCGTGCAGTTAGCTTGTTCGCTGCCCGCTGCTTGTCGAGGCGTTCGGAGCCGCCACCCTCTTCGGCACTGCGTGACCGTTCTTTGAGTAGCTCCAGTTTGCTTTTAGCTCGGGTTTCGGGTTTCATAAATGACCAGTTTAACTACTTTGCGTTACGATTCAAGCGTTTAGCGTGGTAAACATCGCACATGAATGAATTTCAACAAATTGAAAGCCGATCGAATGCCCAGGTCAAGCACGCTCGCAGCGTTCGGAATGGGCAAGAACCCGGCCTCATCTTTATCGAAGGGAAACGACTTGTCGGCGAGGCGGTCGCTGCTTCGCTCCGGATGCGAACGTTGTTTGTCACCGAGGCCGTGCGACAGGATATGGCGCACGAG
>JACDAK010000105.1 GCA_013695495.1 Blastocatellia bacterium
AATTCGCTAGAGCTGAATCCAGGACATGCGAGTAACCATCGGCCAGATCAACACCACCAACGGCGACATTGACGGCAATATTGCCAAGATCGTTTCTGCCATCCGCAAAGCCAAATCGGAGAATTCAGATTTGATCGTGTTCCCCGAGGTCGCGATCCACGGCTACACCTCGCAGGACTGGTTCCAGGACCCCGACATTATCGAAAACGCCGCGTTGCACCTTGAACGCATTATGCCAGAAACGACCGGCATCACTGCGGTTATCGGCACGATCAGGCCGACCGGGAACAACGACGGGCGGCGTCTGTTCAACTGCGCCGCTGTCATCAACGACTGTCAGCTCTTGGGCTACGCCGATAAAACGCTTCTTCCCGAATACGACGTGTTCGACGACCCCCGATATTTCGAACCGAGCGATGAACGCCGCATCTTCGAGATAAACGGCCTGAAACTGGGCGTCGTCGTCTGCGAAGATTTCTGGAACGACAAAACGTTCTGGCGCGAACGCCTATACGTGAACGACCCCACCGACGAAGTGATCGCGATGGGTGCAGACCTCATCGTAACCCTCAACGCATCGCCTTACAACAAAGGTAAGATCAAGATCCGCTGCGACATGGTTGCCCATCGAGCACGGGATCAAAAGATCCCGATCGTCCTTGTAAATCTAGTCGGCGGCAACGACGGAATCATTTTTGATGGTTCGAGCCTTATAGCTGACGAAGAAGGCGACATCATTCTCCAAGCCGCTGATTTTGAGGAATTTGTCGAGACGGTGGAACTGGACGTGCGTAAGCCCGACAACCGCGGCGTCACAGGAAACGAACTTGAATGCATTCGCCGTGCTCTCGTGCTCGGCATTCGCGACTACGCCGCCAAGAACAACTTCAAGACTGCCGTCATCGGCCTTTCGGGGGGAATAGACTCGGCACTGACGGTCGCACTCGCAGCTGAGGCCCTCGGCCCTGAAAATGTGCTCTGCGTCTTGATGCCCTCGCCTTTCTCGTCCGAAGGAAGCATCACCCACTCCAAGGAGCTAATACGCAATCTCGGCTGCGTCGGCCGAATCGAACCGATCTCCGATACCTTTGAAACACTGCTGAAACAGATGGGGCTTGATAAGCCGACTCGCGGCGGCGAGAACCTTGCGGCCGAGAACATGCAATCACGCATCCGCGGCGTTATCCTGATGGCGATCTCAAACGCCGAGGGCCGCCTCGTACTTTCGACCGGCAACAAATCAGAGCTCGCGGTCGGCTATTGCACCCTCTACGGCGACACGAACGGCGGGCTCGCTGTGCTTGGCGACGTATTAAAAACCGAAGTCTGGGCGCTGTCCCGTCACATCAACGAAGCCGCCGGCCGCGAGGTGATTCCGAACAGCATCATCGATAAAATGCCCTCCGCCGAGCTGGCACCGAATCAGTTCGACCAAGACTCGCTGCCGCCCTACGAGCTAATGGACCCTGTGCTCAAAATGTACTTTGAGCAGAAAGCATCTCCGACAGAGATAATCGTTGCGGGACACGATTCCGATCTTGTCTATTCAATATTGAATAAGGTCGAGCACCCCTCAAACGAATTTAAGCGCCGGCAGTTGCCCCCGGCGCTTATAATCTCGAAAAATGCTATTGGTGTAGGAAGACGCCGCCCCGTGACCCACAAATATCGCAGGTCGCCAGGAAGCTAGCTCACGAACTCAATATCAACCTCGTGCGGGATGATCCCCGCCTCGTAGCCCTCTTTCAAAAGCCGACGCACACCTTCACGCCCGCGATCGCCGTAATCAACGGTCAGATCATTCACCCACATAGCAATGAAACGATCGGCCAACTCGGGTGACATATCGCGTGCAAACTGCAGTGCGTAAGCCAGCGCATCCTCTCGATTTTCAAGCGAATAGACAATGCTGCTATGAAGATGCTTTGAGACTCGGCTCATTAGTTCCGGCCCAAGGTCGCGGCGGATCACGTTACCGCCCATCGGCAGCGGCAGCCCCGTTTTCTCGTGCCACCATTCGCCCAAGTCCAGCACCTTATCCAGCCCCAACTGCTTATAGAAAAGCTGCCCTTCGTGGATAAGAAGGCCCGCATCCACATCGCCTTTCTGCACCGCATCGATAATCTCATCGAACGGAACTACCACGTGCTCAAACTCTTGATCGTACAACCGCAACGCAAGATAAGCGCTAGTTAGCTCGCCCGGAACGGCTATCTTCATCAACTTGATCTCTTCCGGCTTCCGTGGCTCCCGCGACACGACTATTGGTCCGTACTTATCCCCAATGCTCGCACCATGAGGCAGCAGCGCATATTTGTCCGCGACGTAGGCATAAGCGTGAAACGAGATAGCTGTCACGTCAAAAAGTCCGTTGCGAGCATCTTCGTTCAACGACTGAATGTCCTTCAGCGTATGTTCAAACTTCAGTCCATCGGTCTCAAGCTTGTGTGTCGCCAAGCCATAGAACATGAACGCATCGTCCGAATCAGGCGAATGTGCGACAGTGATGGTACGAAAATCGGGGGAACTCATAAATCTTAAAGCCTGCTGTAAAAAATATTGGTCGTATAGAAAACTTTAATTCTACCGTTTTCGGCGTGTTTCGCAAACAGCGATCCTAGCTCTTCCAGCATCGGTTCAAACGACGGATGACCCACAGCAGGCGTGTACGACGACGACAGCAGTCGGCCCGTAATCCCGTCAAGGTCAAAGGCCTGAACGTTCCGCGCAGAAGCATGCTCGGGTACCTTACCGAAAAAGTCTGCCAGCGAAGCACTGTCAATGTTCTCATGCCGCACGCTCTCGTAATCAGTCCCGAATTTCGTCAACAGCTTTTCGTAACCGATGAGAAAAGGCGTGGTCGTGAGTTCCCGTTCATTCCATATCAAAGCAACATACCCACCTTGCTTTAATATCCGCCTGCACTCCTCCGCCGCCGCCGCCCGATCGAACCAATGAAAGGCCTGCGCAGCGATCACAAAGTTGACTGAACTTTCATCGAGCGTCGTAGCCTGCGCCGTTCCGTTTACGCTGGCAAACCGCGCATAGCCGGCGAGAAATTCTTCCGCCGCCTCACGCATCGCCGCATTTGGCTCAACTCCAAAAACGACGTTCCCATGCTCAAGAAAAAGCTTCGCTGAAAGGCCCGTCCCAGAACCCAGATCGGCGATCACGGACTCGCCATCCAAGCCCATCTTCTCGCGAAACACATCGAGCACCTCCGGCGGATACCCCGGCCGCCACTTCACATAATTAGCAACACGATCCGAAAACCGCTCTACCGTATCCTTCATTTGAACTAATCGCCCGCCAAAAAGAGCGTCATCCGCCAAACGCCGTTCGTCTTATTAAAACCCGCCCGGTAATCGACATGGCTCCGAACATACTCAGCCTTCACGAATCCCTTCTTCCCGCCAAGCGTCTCGACATACATCCAGTCAAAGCTGACATCGTCCGGGTCACCGGCCTTGCGAACCGACCGGTCCCGATCGACCTTCACGATGTTGTACGATAGCTGCGTGACCACCTTCGAATCAGTCGATGCCCTTTCCCGTAGGTTCACATTCCTGCCGAAGATCGCGTGATATTCGAATCCGTCTATATCCTCAGGCCACGAGCTGAACGTGTAAGGCGCCGTAAAAAAATCCCGAGCTTTGCCATCACCGGCAAACGCCCCGCCGTTCTTTATCACTCTCAAAAACTCGTCCCAAAACGGCGAATCTTTATCATTCAGCCGCCAAGTGTTCACAAATTCTTTTGCACCCTGCTCGATCCCAAAACTTATCTTTATATCAGGATCGAGAATGCTGATGATGTACCGCACGTCCCTCTTTTCTGCCGCTGCGATCGTCTTCTGCCGAAATGCGGCAAAGGACGCATCCTTAGCTGCTTCGTCAACGGGCTTAACATAACGTTCCTGCGCCGCCACGGCGACGCAGCACAAGGCCAGGATCAACACTGCCGATAAATATTTCATGATTCTCCTTCGGACGGAACCTCATCGCCCGTCCATTGTGATTTTTTCGAATGAGGAATATCGAACTGATCAAGGATCCTGAAACAAAAATGCTCGACCAGTTCTTCAACGCTTGAAGGACGGTGATAGAACCCGGGACTTGCGGGTAAAATTTGTGCACCCGCCCGCGAAAGTCGCAGCATATTTTCGAGATGGATCGCATTGTACGGCGTCTCCCGCGGCACAAGCACCAGCTTTCGGCCTTCTTTGAGAGTTACATCGGCCGCGCGGTGGATCAAATTAGTGCCCGCACCCGAAGCGATCGCCCCCAGCGTACCCATAGAACACGGCACAACGATCATCCCCGCCTGTTTGTTCGAACCCGACGACGGCTTTGCTGCCAGATTATCCAGCCGCCAAAACCTGATCAGCTGCGATCCGGCATCGAGCCCCAGCCATTCGTTGATCTTCGCTGCCGAAGGCTCGCGAAGGTTCACTCCCATTTCTACCTGAGCGACGGTCGCGGCAGTGCCCGACATTACCAAGTTGACGGTTTTGACCACACCGCTCTCGGCAAGAAGCTGTAGCGTCCGAAAAGCGTAGATCGTGCCCGACGCACCCGTTATGGCTACTGTTAATTCCATATTATTGTTTTCGCAGCAATATTAACATCAGACGCAGCGTACTTTCTCTTTTCGGAGTTCGATTTTCGACGGTGGCGAGATGTATTGTAGATTCTTCTTATCAATATGGATATCAAAGATATCGAGAAAATTCTCGGCCTATACCATGACGGCGATCTCGACGCCCCAACCGCCGCGACGCGTCTCAAAGACCTCTCGTTTCAGGACCTCGGCTATGCCCGCGTAGACCATGCCCGGGCCGCGCGACAAGGCTTCCCCGAGGTGATCTTCGGCCAAGGCAAGGCCACCGAACAGATAGCCGGCATCTTCGAACAGATAGCATCACGCTCCCCGAATGTCCTCATCACCCGCACCACCGCCGATGTCTACGGCGTCATCCGCAATATCTACACAGACGCCGAATGGCACGAATCAGCAAAGCTCATCCGCGTCTGGCGTGACCGCACCGAACTCGGCGTAGGCGAGATCACCGTCGCAACAGCCGGCACCAGCGACATCCCCGTCGCCGAGGAAGCCGCCCTCACCGCCGAAGCCATGGGCAACCGCGTTCAACGCATCTGGGACGCAGGCGTCGCGGGCGTTCACCGCATTCTGGCAGAACGTGAAAGGCTCCAAAAATCGCGCGTCGTAATCGTTGTCGCAGGTATGGAAGGCGCTCTTCCCTCCGTGGTCGGCGGACTCGTGAGCGTCCCCGTCATCGCCGTACCCACAAGCATCGGCTACGGCGCATCCTTCGGCGGAGTCGCCGCGCTGCTCGGCATGCTCAACTCATGCTCGTCGAACGTTACGGTCGTTAATATCGATAATGGATTCGGCGCAGGATTCAGCGCCTCTCTGATGAACCGGCCATGGCCCAGCCCTACGGATTGAGCAGAACCAAGAGCCGGTCGGCCCAGTCGGAGCGTGAATTTCGAAGGATCTCATACTGCACCATCGCCATCTCCGGGGTGCCGAGCTTTATATATGCCCGGCCGAGATTAAAACGTGCTTTATCAAAATCGGGGTCGTAATTCACCGCGTTGTTAAAGGCTGAAAGGCTGTCCTCAGGCTTCTCAAGCTCAAAATAAGCCTCGCCCAAAAAGTTGTAAGTCCTCGAATCCGGCTTGTACATCTTGAGCTGCTCAAACGATTCGGCCGCCTCTTTCCACTTCTTCTGCTTGAAATAAGCCTCGCCAAGCTTCTCGATGGCATTCGCATGGTCAGGCTTCAATGTGATCGCCCGGCGATAAGCAAGTATTTCCTCATCAGTCTCGTTGATCTTGCCCAGGCTCAATCCCAACGCATACTGCGTCTCCGGCGAGTCGTCGTCCAGCCTGATCGCCTGGCGATACGCCGTGACCGCCTCGTTGAATTTGCCCAATGCAAAGCTCGATGCACCGATGTTCACAAATATCTCGGGCCACTGCGGCCGCAACTTCGCCGCAGCCTGCGAAGCTTTCAACGAATCCTCGTG
>JACDAK010000114.1 GCA_013695495.1 Blastocatellia bacterium
CCATTGTCCGAAAGCATTTTCAACCTCGACCGTCGCGGTGTCACCCGTTATCACCTCGTTCCGCGTCTTTACGACCGACTGGCTCGCGTTGAATAGCGTCTCGCGGCCTGCAATGTCGTCGACCGTCACACCCATCGCCCGCGCTTCCTGCTCGTACATCTTCATCGTCTCGGCCGAAACAAGCAGTTTCATCGTCGTCAGGTCCTTCGCCTTGACGGCCTTTGCGTAAGTCTTGAATGTCTCAAGAGGCGAAGCCCGTTCGCGTTCCGCGCCGCACCCCGGCATCAGCATCAACAATCCCGTTATGATCAAAAATGGTAAAAAACGCATTATCCGCACTGGTTCTAAATCGCAATTGAGTATATAAACATCACAGTATATCCTAATAGAACGGAGCGAAAAACACGTGGAGCGAAAAAAGCTGGAACCTCACGAGGTCGATGAACGCCTCGCGAAACTTGATGGATGGACGGTCGCCGATCATCGCCTTATGCGGCGGTTCGCTTTCGAGAACTTTGCCGAAAGCCTTCGGTTCGTCAACCAAGTAGGCGAGATCGCCGAAGGGCTCGACCACCACCCCGATATCAAATTCGGCTGGGGCTATGCCGAGCTTAGCTCGACCACCCACGACCGCGGCGGCATCACCGATTTCGACTTCGAACTCGCCGCCCGCATCAACCGGATCGCACAAAACGAAAAGACCGCTGCCAACTAACAGCGGTCTTTATATAGCTTGGTGCACGTCCCAGCAATTGAATTTTCTGAATCTGCTATCGCCGAGCGCGAGAATCCTTAATTCAACTTATCGCAGCCGATCGGAAAACCCTTCTTCACACTCACCGTCGTCGGCAGATACCTCGACGCCATAAAATCAAATTTCTGCGAAGCCTCGGCTACTCCATACTCACAGGCCTCTCCAACCTTGTAGGTAAACCCCGCGAAAACTCGCCTAGTCTTGCTCATATTCATCGTCGAGGTCGAGGTCTCTTCCCACTGCTCACTCGCGAAATAAAGTCTCACCGGCGTGATGCCTTGTTCCTTTAGCTCCGCGGTGATTTCCGTTTTGACGGGCAGGCTGTAGAACGAACCCGCTATCGGCATCCGCGCCGTATCATCCGTACCTCTCAACACCATCGAATAATAATTCTCGTTCAGCCGCGGATACTTGCTTACGCCCGACGTAAAATCAAAAACAACCGGCGTGCTCACCAGGTTCTGCGTCAATGCACGCGGCACCGCCGGCACATTCGTCAGCCGAAACTCGTTGTTCCAAACTCCCGGCTTGCCCTCCGCCACCGTCGACAACAGCACAGGCATCGAGCTGTTCCGTCCCGGCAGTCCCGGCGAAAGGTTGATCTTCAGCTCCGGAAGAGCAAGGTCGTCTTTCCGAAACTGCAGCACATACTGGCTCAGAGCACTTATATCCCCTTGCGGCGCTATCTCAGCAAACAGCAAGTATCGAAACTCACCCGGATTCTCCGGATCCGGCAGCGTCCTTACGTAATCGCCAAGTTTGCCGTTAAATTTTACAAACAGCCAAAGCTGATCTCCGTCCCCTATTCGTGATACCGCCGCAGGCTTCGCCTCCGCAAAGCTCGCGTGATCAGTCCGGGTGATCACAGCCTGCACGTCCACGTTCATCACCGCCGGTTTTGGCTGCGGCAGAGCGCTCGCATTTGCACGCTCGCCTTCGGTTCCTGCCTCACGCGCCCGAGCGGCTTCAACCGAGCGGTCCAAACGTTCGCGAACTCGCCGCATCTGCTCAAACTGCCCAAACGCCGCTGGCGTCGAACCCGCAAGCAGTATCCCGATAAAGATCAGTGCTTTCATCATAATTTCATTCCTTTGAAATGCGCCGGAGCCGGGGCTATCCTCTATTGCACTCCGCAAATGCGAATTGGTTCCCGTTAAACGATTTCTTTGATTATACCCACCCCCCGCTCGGATGCCAACGTTTTCGCCGCCCGGCCGCTATTGCGGTCATCCGACAAATTCGATAAAATCACAGATTCTTATCAGTCAGAATTTGAAAACACGTTTCACAGCAACAACTTATGTCTAATACACCTATAACAGTCGCACACGGCGACGGCATCGGTCCTGAGATCATGGATGCGACGCTGCACATCCTAAAAGAAGCCGGAGCTCGGCTCGACATCGAAACCATCGAGATCGGCGAAAAGGTCTATAATTCTGGCAATACCGCCGGAATTGCACCCGAATCCTGGGAGTCTTTAAGAAGAACGCAGGTCTTTCTCAAGGCGCCGATAACAACTCCGCAGGGCGGCGGTTTTAAATCGCTCAACGTGACGGTCCGAAAATCGCTCGGCATGTACGCCAACATCCGCCCGTGCGTTTCCTATCACCCGTTCGTCAAAACCAAAAATCCCGTGATGGACGTCGTGATCGTCCGCGAAAACGAAGAGGACACCTATGGCGGCATCGAGCATCGCCAGACCGACATGGTCGAACAGTGTTTGAAACTGATCTCGCGTCCCGGCTGCGAAAAGATCGTCCGCTACGCATTCGAATACGCCAAAAAGAACAACCGCAAAAAAGTCACCTGCTTCGTCAAAGACAACATCATGAAGCAGACCGACGGTCTTTTTGCAAAAGTTTTCAAGGAGATCGCGCCTGACTATCCGGACATTACAGCCGAAGACTGGATCGTTGACATCGGCGCAGCGAAACTCGTCGATACGCCGGAAAATTTTGACGTCATCGTAATGCCGAACCTTTACGGCGACATTTTGTCCGACGTGACAGCGCAAATGACCGGTTCCGTCGGTCTCGCCGGTTCCGCCAACATCGGCGAAGCCGTTTCAATGTTTGAAGCGATTCATGGCAGCGCACCGCGTCGCGCCGGACAAAACAAAGCCAATCCGTCCGGATTGTTCTTAGGCGCAATGATGATGCTCGTCCACATCGGCCAGCAGGACATCGCAACCTTGGCGCACAACGCTTGGCTAAAAACCATCGAAGACGGTATCCATACCTACGACATCGCACGCGACGGTACGACAAAAGAAACCGTCGGCACTAAAGAATTTGGCGAGGCTGTCGCAAAACGCCTCGGACAAAAGCCCGAGACCCTGAAAGCAGTCGAATATAAAGCCGTCGTAGAGTCCGGCGAAACGGCCAAACCGCTCTACAACCAGCCGATACAAGCACAAAAAGACCTGGTCGGCGTCGACGTTTTCGTTCACTGGTGGAACGGCAAATTTTTCGGCGCAGCCGACGAACTCGGCCCGCTCGTCGAAAAGGTCAACGGCGACGGTGTCAAACTAGTAATGATCTCCAGCCGCGGTACAAAGGTTTACCCCGGCGGCCAGTCCGATACATTCTGCGTTGACCACTGGCGCTGCCGCTTCATGTCCGAAACAGACGGCGGAACACTGACCAAGCAGCAGGTGATCGATCTGCTCTCACGCTTTGATGAAGCCGGCTTGGATTTCATCAAAACCGAGCACCTCTACAATTTCGACGGCAAAGCGGGCTACGCCCTCGGTCAGGGACAATAGGTTCTTAAAGTCGATGATGAAACGCCTCCGAAGGCCACCCCATCACCGTATTTCGTCAGGATGAGCAGCGAAAATATTTGCTTTCGCTGCTCATCTCTTTTATTTTGAAGTAGATGCACAGAATTGGAGGAAAACTAGCGTCCATCGCGGCATTGTGCCCCACGATGCGCGGGATGGGCCGCTCTCATCCCGCAATTATTTTCCCAACGGGAAACAACAAATGACCCTTCTTTTCATTTACCTTTTCATCGCCCTGATCACGTCCTTCATATGCTCGATCATGGAAGCGGTTCTTTTGTCCCTGCCCCGCTCTTACCTGAGAGCCGAAGCAGGTCAGGGCAACGTCACAGCTGATAGCTTTCTCACTCTTAAAGACGATATCGATAAGCCGCTATCCGCGATCCTGTCCCTCAACACCGTAGCGCACACAGTAGGAGCCGCCGGCGTCGGAGCTCAGGCGACCATTGTATTCGGCCAGGCTTATTTCGGCGTCGTTTCCGCCGTTCTCACTATTCTGATCCTTGTTCTAACCGAGATTATCCCCAAAACGCTCGGAGCAAATTACGCCCGCTCACTCATGGGCATCACCTTAGTCACCATAAAGGGCATGATCTTCATCACGTATCCCCTCGTGGTAGTTTCGGCGGTCCTTACGCGGGTACTCTCCCGCAAAGACCCCGAGCTCACAACCAGCCGCGAAGAGATCTCAGCCCTCGCCAACATCGGCACCGAAGAAGGCATCTTCATGGATCGCGAGAACAAGATCCTTCAAAACTTGATCAAGCTCAAATCCATCAAGGTGTCTGAGATCATGACCCCCCGCGTGGTAGTCGTCGTCGCCGACGAAGATATGACGCTGCAGGAATTTCTCAGCAAAAAAGACTTTCTCCATTTCTCGCGCATCCCCGTCTATAGCGAAGACCGCGACAACATCACCGGCTACGTCTTCCGCCAGGTGGTCTTCGAAAAGCTTGCCGAAGACCAGTTCAATCTCAAGCTCAAAGACATCCGCCGCGAGATCGTCACCGTCGCCAGCATCACAACCCTTTTCCGAGCCTGGGAGATAATGCTCGCCCGTAAAGAACATATCGCTCTCGTATCAGACGAATACGGCGGGATGGATGGCATCACCACGCTCGAAGATATCATCGAATCGCTGCTCGGCTTTGAGATCGTAGACGAAACAGACCGCGTCGACGATATGCAAAAATTCGCCGCCGACCGCTGGAAGGCGCGGCAGAAAAAGTACCGTCTCATAGACGGCGGATCCTCCGAGCCGCTTAACGTCCCGGACGATGCCCCCATCGAACCGGAGCGTGAATAGGGCGGAGTTGCGGTGATTTATTTTGAATGTTGATGCGTAAAATTGGATTAATTGTTGGGATCATGGCTGCGGTGTTCGTCTCGTTAACGCCCGCCCTCGCGCAGCCTCCTGTCCCAAAGACTATTTTCCGTGACTCCGACGGCAACCTCGTCAGCAACAACGAGTTCGTCGATATTCGAATGGCGAATTTCCATTACCCCGACCGCACCATCGTCAACACCCTCGAAGACGGCACCATCGAATTCCGCCTCCAAAAGATCCCGCAAGAGGGAATGCCCGCACCCGATTTCGCATTCAAAACGCTCGACGGCAAAACGCTCACCGCCGCCGAACTCCGCGGCAAGGTCGTCGTCCTCAATTTCTGGTTCATCGGCTGCGCCGTCTGCCGCGCCGAAAAGCCAAAGCTCAACGACCTGCAAGCACGCTTTGCCCCCGACAACGATGTGGTCTTTATCGCAGCCACCGCCGACTCCGCCGTCGACGTAAAGAAATACATCGCGAAAGAACATTCAACCTACATCCAGGCTGCCAACGCCGCCTCAGAACTCGAAAAATTCGTCTTTTCCGGCTTTCCTAAAAGCATCGTCATCAGTCGCACCGGCGAGATAGTCTATTGGCGCAGCACCGTCAAAGCCTGGGACAAATTCGAATCCGTCATCCGCTCCGAACTCGATAAAGAAACGAGCGACGTCGCAGAACGACAGTGAATCTACCTGAGCAAACCTGCCCCATCTGCGGCGGCCCAGCCGAACCCTCCATCCGCTTTCTCCATTGGGTTTGCTTCGAGTGCTGTCGAAAGGCCGTGGACGAGAATGGCCGCCCCTTAGGCTTCGGCAACGAATCGTTCTCGGGCGGTTTCGTCGCGTGGTACAAAGACACTAACGAGACCCGCGACTCGCATATCTGTTATATTAACGGCATCAAATGCTGGGCCGGCGAGGCCCACATGGGCGGTATCGCCATTCACATCTATGACCAAATTCGCAACTGAAAGTAACGGGCCGCTCGTTGCCGTGATCATGGGCAGCAAAAGCGATTGGCCCACCATGAAGGCCGCCGCCGACGTTTTCGAAGATTTCGGCGTCTCCTATGAAAAAAAGATCGTCTCCGCCCACCGCACGCCCGATCTTCTGTTCGAGTTCGCCGCCGCCGCCGAATCGCGCGGCGTCGAGGTCATCATCGCCGGAGCCGGGGGCGCCGCCCACCTCCCCGGTATGTGCGCGTCAAAAACGGTCCTCCCCGTCCTCGGCGTCCCCGTCGAAAGCAAAGCCCTCAAGGGCCTCGACTCGCTTCTCTCCATCGCCCAAATGCCCGCCGGCATCCCCGTCGGCACCCTTGCCATAGGCGAACCTGGCGCAAAAAACGCCGCCCTCCTAGCCATCGCCATCCTCTCCAACTCCCGCCCCGAACTACGAAAAAAGCTCCACACGTTCCGTTCAACCCAAACCAAAACCGTGCTAAAATCCCGCTTGGAGAGTTAGTATGGTCGCAGTTCGAATACGAAACAAAAGTAATGCGAAATGAGCGCGTTGTCCTCCATTATCTCCCGTTCGAAGAAGGTCGAAATGTCGAAATATCGTACTTACCACCAACGGTCCCAAGAACAAAGATGCTGGCACCCCCTTGGCAGGCTCTGTCATCCGATCCGTTGACACTTTCGAACCCGCCGCTTCCACCGACAAATGGGAATCACTAGATGATAATTCTTGATACACACATCTGGGTGTGGTTCGTTGGCGAAAGCAATGATCTGCTGACCGACTGATTGTAGCGACCGCTCGCGTGTACGAATCTCCCATAGTCACCTACGATTCAAAGATCATCGAATATTCGCACGTTACCAAAACATAACGTGAACTTTGCGAACAGCCGCCGCTTAACAATGAAATCGATCCCCCCCAACTCCACCATCGGCGTTTTCGGCAGCGGCCAGCTCGGCCGCATGTTCGCTATCGAAGCGCGTAAAATGGGCTACCGTGTCCACACGTTCTCGCCCGACGCCGACACACCCACCGGTCACATCTCCGATGTCGAAACCACTGCCTCCTACGACGACCTCGACGCCGTCCGCACCTTTGCCCGTGCCGTCGACGTCCTAACATTCGAATTCGAAAACGTCCCTGCCGCCACCGTTGCCGCAGCCGCCGAGTTCGCGCCCGTCCACCCCAAGGGCGAGATCCTTCACACCACACAAAACCGCCTCCGCGAAAAAACCTTCCTCCAAGACAACGGCTTTCCCGTCGCGCCCTTCCGCCACATCCGAACCATCGAAGACCTGCAGAAAACCGCCGCTGACATCGGCCTCCCCGCCGTACTCAAAACCGCCGGCTTCGGCTACGACGGCAAGGGTCAGGCAAAGATTCACAGCGAAAACGACATCGAGCCCGCCTTCGCCTCCATCAACCACGCCGAAGCAGTTCTCGAATCCTTCATCGCTTTCGAAAAAGAGGTTTCCGTCGTTTGCGCCCGCTCTGCCGACGGCGCCTTCGCCCATTACGGCGTCATCGAAAACGAACACGCCAACCACATCCTCGACGTCTCATTCGCACCCGCCGCCATCTCCGAGGCCGTCCACAACAACGCCGTCGATATCGCTCGCAACATCGCAGAAGCCTTCGGCTACGTCGGCACCATGTGCGTAGAATTCTTCCTAAAGTCCGATGGCACGCTCATCGTCAACGAGATCGCCCCGCGACCCCACAACTCCGGCCATCTCACCTTCGGCCCCGCAGTCACCTCACAATTTGAACAGCAGGTCCGCGCCGTCTGCGGCCTTCCGCTCGGCTCGACCGACTTCCACCAGCCCGCCGCGATGGCAAATCTGCTCGGCGACGTCTGGCAAAACGGCACCCCAAAGTGGAACGAAGCCCTAAAAATTCCCGGCGTCTCGCTCCACCTCTACGGCAAAACCGACCCCCGCCCCGGCCGCAAAATGGGCCACCTCACTGCCGTCGCTTCATCGTCCGCCGAAGCCTACGAAACTGTAAAACGCGCCCGAACCCTGCTCTAGAATCCCTACAAGCCTCCCGTTGTGCTATTCTCTCAGCACGCGTTTATGTTCAGTGGGTTATCAAGTCCAAGGCGGGTCGTCATCACAGGTTTCGGTTGCGTGACTCCCATCGGCGTCGGTCGCGACGCCTTTTGGCGATCACTTGCCAACGGCACCAGCGGCGTCCGCCGCATCCAAAGCTTCGACACAGAAAAATCAAAGGTCCGCATCGCCGCCGAGGTCCCCGATTTCGATTGGGAAGCCGAGCTCGATTATCAGGACCGCAAGCACGTACCCCGAACCGTCCCCCTCGCACTCCGCGCCGCCCGCGATGCGGTCGCTGACTCGGGCATTGAACCCGCAGCTCTCACCCCGCAGCAGAAACATCGCACCGGCGTCGTGATCGGCACCGGCGGCGGCGGCCTTTCATTCACCGAAAAGCAATTCGGCTATTTCTTCTCCGGCAACGAACGAAAGGGAAGCATTTACACAATCCCCTCATCAACCCACGGCGGCCTCTCATCCGAACTCTCAATGGTCTTCGGCCTCAACGGCCTCTCACATGTCATCTCGACCGGCTGCACATCCTCCACCGACGCCATCTTCTACGCCGCCCAGCACATCGCTCTCGGCCGCCAAGACGTTATGCTCGCCGGCGGCGTAGATTCGCCGATCGCCCCCGGCATCCTCCGCGGATTCGAGGCAATGACCGTCCTCACTTCCGCGTGGAACGACGAACCCCACCGAGCCTCGCGCCCCTTCTCAAAAGACCGATCCGGAATCGTCCTCGGCGAAGGCTCCTGGATCTACGTCCTCGAAACTCTGGAGAGCGCCCGATCACGCAACGCCCGCATTTACGCCGAGATCGCGGGCTACGGTGCCACCTGCGACGCCTATCACCGCGTCCGCCTCGAAGAAAGAGGCGAAGAGCCCGCCCGCGCCATGACCATCGCGCTCGACGACGCTGGCGTCGAGCCGGCGTCCGTCGATTACGTCAACCTCCACGGCACCTCGACCCTGCTCAACGACCGCATCGAAACAAAAGCCGTTAAACTCGCACTCGGCACCCGAGCCTCCGCCGTCCCGATGTCCGCCACCAAATCTCAGATCGGCCACCCCCAAGGCGCCGCCGGCGCCGCCGGAATCGCCGCCGCTCTCTTCGCGTTCGCCGAAAACACCATCCCGGCAACCATCAACCTCGACCACCCCGACCCCGACTGCGACCTCGACTACGTGCCAAACACCCCTCGCCCCGCCGAAATAAACACCGCCCTATGCAACTGCATCGGCTTCGGATCAAAGAACTCCGCCCTCGTACTCCGGCGAATTTAAAAACAAAAGAGTGCGACCGCGGCCGCACTCCCTTGATAGTAATTTCGATGTAAGATTTCTAGTTTTCCTGCGTCACCGAAGGTGGAAAATAGTAAGGTCCCGAGGTCTCAAAGCTCTCCGTGCTGAACCTCCGACGGGCACCACATTCCAAACATGTCCGATACGACGTGTGTCGATTCGTAAACGGCCTGCTCAACGCTTTGTGCCAGCAACCAAATAGGCTGCCGATCAGCCCGATCTTTTTGCCCAAAACAGTTCCGCCCACCTTGCCAGACGTACCCGCGTATATTGTTTCACCCAAAATCCCTTGCATATTTTTCACCTCTCGATCTCCGCTTTGCAATTGGAATGCCATCGATGCAAAGCACGTAAACATGATAATTAGAACGGTTTCAAGGAGCGGTCTTGCACTTTTTGTGTACTTCTATACGCGAAATCGGATGTCCTAAATCGTTACAGCTGCTTCCTATTGCTTCCTGTAATCAGATTTATTAGATAGAATCTTCCAAAAAGCACGAGAAGTCTGTATGGATTATTACCGAAAATTAGCGATTGGAATCGTCTTAACACTCCTGTTTGTAACGCCTGCGGCCGCTTGGGACGAGGTCGGTCACAAGATCACCGGCTACATCGCATGGCAGCGAATGTCCCCGACCGCACGCGACAACGTCATAAAGATCCTTCGCGCCGCCCCCGAGGACTCGCATCTCTCGGCGTTTTACATGAATTACGGCGTCTCCCCCGTCGAGGTCCGCCGGCTCGAATACTTCATGCTCGTGCCCACTTGGGCAGACATCGTCCGCGATCGCGATTTTCCTGTCCGCTTCAAAACTTATCATCGCTCCAACTGGCATTACGCAGACACATTCTGGCGCCAGATCGACGGAAAAGCGCAGATCATCACCGACCGCAAGGGCGACGGCCAGGGCCTCATTAAACTCATCGAATTCGACAAAGTAATGCGCGACCCCGCTGTCCCCGCGCCTGAAAAAGCGATCGCGCTCGCATGGTTCCTCCACATCGGCGGCGACCTCCATCAACCCTTGCACACCTCCGGCCGCCACACCGACCGCGAACCAACCGGCGATCTCGGCGGCAACCTTTTTCTTCTCACTCCGGAAGGCACCCCGCGCGAACAGCAGGAAAATCTCCACTGGTTCTGGGATAACATCGTCCCCCGCAATATCCCTATGACACCCGCGGACCAGTCGGAACGCCGCTACCTCGAATTCGTCTCAAACGCAATGATGCACCGCTACCCCTTCGACGCACTCAAAGACAGCCTCAAACTCGGCGACCTAACGGCGTGGCGACAAGAGACCTTCGAACTAGCTCCGGTCGCGGTATTCACGCCCGACCTCGTGCGCTTCCAAACGCCCTACGCCGAATACCGCCGCAACGCATTCCGCGTCGCCGAACGCCAGCTCACCCTAGCCGGCTACCGCATGGGCGAAACCCTCGAACAGATCTTCGGCAACGCACAGCAGAATTAGATGAATACGACCGAACTCCTCGCATATTTCAACGAGCGCCAACCCGCGATCATCGACGCCATCCGCGAGATCGTCGAAATCGAATCGCCATCTTTTAACGCTGAGGCAAGCGCCGCCGTCGCCGATTGGATCGAAGCCCGCCTAGCGTCGATTAACACCCTCGAGATAACGGTCAACCGCCACATCTCCGAAGGCATCGGCACTCATCTAGTGATCCGAGCGTTCCCCAACCCCGAATTAAAACCCGTCCTGGTCCTCGGCCACACCGACACCGTCCACCCCGTCGGCGCCCGCGAGCACAATCCCACCCGCATCGACGGCGACAAATTCTTCGGCGGCGGCATCTTCGATATGAAGGCAAACATCGTCCTCATGATCGAAGCCCTTCGGTACTTCGCCGCCACCGGCACCCGTCCCGCTCGTCCCATTACCATCGTCCTCGATTGCGACGAAGAGGTCGGCAGCAAAACTGGGCGCGAGCACGTCGAACGCGAAGCACGCACCGCCGAGTTTTGCCTCGTCTTCGAACCTTCGGCCGCCGGCAAAGCCAAGACCCGCCGCAAAGGAACCGGGATGTACCGCCTCAACGTCCGCGGCATCCCTGCCCATGCCGGCCTCGAACCAGAAAAAGGCGCTAGCGCGATCCTCGAAATTTCGCATCAGATCCGTCAGCTTCATTCAATGAACGCGGCCGCCGCCGACACTACCGTAAACGTCTGCACCGCCACCGGTGGCACCACCTCAAACGTCATCCCCGAATTTGCCGAGTGCTCCGTCGACGTACGATTTTCATCAATGACCGAAGCTGAACGCATCGACGCTGCCATTCGCGATCTCAAACCCCTCGACGAACGCACCACCCTCGAACTCACCGGCGGCATCAACCGCCCCCCCATGGAACGCACCGACGCCGTCGTCGCCCTCTTCCAGAAAGCTCGCGACGTCGCCGCCTCCTTCGACTACGACCTTCAAGAAACCCAGGTCGGCGGCGCCTCCGACGGCAACTTCGTCGGCGCCCTCAACATCCCCGTCCTCGACGGCCTAGGCATCACCGGCAACGGCGCCCACCGCCTAGACGAACACATCCTCATCACCGACATTGCAAATCGCGCTGTCCTGATGACAATGTTATTAATTAACTCTGATTAATCGGAAACTTCTTAACTTGAACGCCGATGTCGCTTGTTAACGCTAATGCCGATATCATTATCTACATAGCTCGGAGGCGCATCCCGTCCGGTGGCGGGCGCGGTCTTCAAAACCGTCTGCGGGTGCGCGAGAGCGTACCCGGGTGGGTTCGACTCCCACACGCCTCCGCCATCTCCATTTCGGATTTTAGATTTTAGATTCAGAGATCGGATCTAGAATGATTATAGAAGTGATGACAGAAAGTGAGTTCAAGGCACGCACGAGGAACATTCCTGTACGGATCATCAAACTCGTGGAATCTTTACCGCGAACCCGTTCCGGAGAGGTAATTGGGAAACAGCTGTTGCGGTCAGGCACCTCCATCGGTGCAAACTACCGAGCCGCCTGTCGCGGAAAACATCGGCGGACGTAATTCACAAACTATCGATCGTTGAGGAGAAAGCTGACGAGGCGATTTATTGGATGGAGCTCCTGATCCAAAACTCTTTAATTGTGTGAAAATCATCCGCTTACGAAATCCAAAATCTAAAATCTAAAACCAAAATATGAAGACCTGGATCTCTCTCAACATGACCCCCGGCGTCGGCCCACGCGCGGCAACCAAACTACTCGAACGCTTCGGCTCGCCCGATGGCGTATTCAACGCGCGCCGACCCGAACTCGAAAACCTCCGCATCAAACCCGAGACCATCGAGAGCATAATGAAGCGCGAATTTGACGACCGCGCTGAAACAGAGCTCAACGCCGTTCGCGAACTCGGCGGCGATGTCCTCATTCTTGATGACGGCAGCTACCCCGCGCCCCTCCGCGAGATCGACGACCCGCCCATCACGCTTTACGTCATGGGCGACTGGCAGGCGTGTTTCGATCAACCCTGCGTCGGCGTCATCGGCTCGCGCCGCTCGTCCACCTACGGCCAAAATGCATCCGAAATGCTCAGCCGCGACCTCGCGTCCCGCGGTATTTGCATCGTCTCCGGCCTAGCCCGCGGTATCGACACCTCCGCCCACCTCGGGGCCATCCGTGCCGGCGGTCGCACCATCGCCGTCCTCGGCACCGGCCTCGACGGCGTTTATCCAAAAGAGAATGCCAAACTCGCAAAAGAGATCGTCGAATCCGGCGGCGCCGTCGTCACCCAGTTTCCCCTCGGCACGCCGCCGCTCAAAGATAATTTCCCCTACCGCAACCGCATCATCAGCGGCCTCAGCCTCGGCGTCCTCGTCGTCGAAGCCTCCGAACGCAGCGGCTCGCTCATCACCGCCCGCCTAGCCATGGAACAGAACCGCGAGGTGATGGCCGTTCCCGGCAACATCACATCCCGCAACTCCATAGGCACCAATTACCTCATCAAAGCCGGTGCAAAGCTCGTCCAGCAATGGCAAGACGTCGTCGCCGAACTCCCCGCCGAGATCGCGTCCGCCATTCTCCCTCCAAAGATCGACAAGACAGAATCGAACGGCCAGCCCGAACAGCCCGAACTCTCTCCCGCCGGCCTGAACCCCAACGAGCGCAAGGTCTGGTCGCTCCTCTCACCCGACGACCCGATCCACATCGATAAACTTCTCGACCTCAGTGCCCTTAGCTTCGGCGACCTCAACTCCGCGCTCGTCAGCCTCGATATCCGCGATCTCCTACGCGTCCTGCCGGGTAAATTCTACGCAAAACGTATCTGAACCAATGTTTACAACGTGGCCGGACGCGTTCTCATCAAACCACGCGAATTTGCTGAAATCTGTCTCCTTCGGTCGGCGTGCGTCACACTCTTACAGTCACGCCCTCGACCAAGTTGCATCTCGTGTCGAATTGACATACTTATAAGGCAGGTGTTAGAAGTCAGTAGTGTCAGGTCGTCCATACGATCCTGACTATTTTTTTCAAATGGCAAAGAATCTCGTAATAGTAGAATCGCCCGCGAAGGCGAAAACGATCAATAAATACCTTGGCTCGGACTACACCGTGCTGGCGTCCATCGGCCATATCAAAGACCTGCCGGCCAAAGATCTCGGCGTTGATGTCGATAACAACTTCGAACCGAGTTATGAGGTCATCCCCGATACAAAAAAGCGCAATAACAAAAAGATCGTCTCCGAATTAAAGAAAGCGGCTAAGGCTAGCGAATCTATCTTCCTCGCGGCCGACCCCGATCGCGAAGGCGAAGCCATTTGCCAGCACCTTGCCGAAGAGATCGTCCCGAAGAAAGGCGGCCAGCAGGTCTTCCGCGTGATGTTCAACGAGATCACAAAGATCGCGATTCAAGACGCTTTCAAAGAACCGAAACAGATCAACCGCAACCTTGTTGACGCTCAGCAGGCACGCCGCGTCCTCGACCGCCTCGTCGGCTACAAAGTATCTCCGATCCTCTGGAAGACCATCGGCGGACGCCTCTCAGCCGGCCGCGTTCAAACCGTTGCGGTCCGCATGGTCGTCGAACGCGAACGCGAGATCGAAGCTTTTATCAAGACCGAATATTGGTCGATCGTCGCCAACCTCGCCGGCGCGCTTCCGCCAAAGTTCGATTCAAAGCTCTTCCGCATCGACGACAAAACAGTCAAATCCGGCAAGTTCGACGAAGACGTAAAGCCGACCGAATATCATATTAAGGACGCCGCCGACGCCGAATCCATCACAGCCGAAGCACGCGGGTCTGAATTCAAGGTCCAGTCCGTCGCCACCAAAAAGCGCAAGCAGAACCCGACACCGCCGTTCATCACGTCAAAGCTCCAGCAAGACGCAGCACGCAAGCTCAGCTTCTCTGCCAAAAAGACGATGTCCACGGCTCAGCGTCTTTACGAGGGAATCGAGGTCGGCTCCGAGGGTATGGTCGGCCTCATCACATATATGCGTACGGACTCGATTCGAGTCTCTGACGCCGCTCTCGAAAATGCCCGCGGCTACATCGGCAGCCAATTCGGCGAACAGTATCTCCCTGGCAAGCCCAACATTTACCGCTCGAAAAAAGGCGCACAGGACGCCCACGAAGCCATTCGACCGACCGACGTGAACCGCACGCCCGAATCACTCGCCGGCCTGCTCGGCAATGACGAACTCCGTCTATATCGCCTCATCTGGCAGCGTTTCGTCGCGTCGCAGATGATGCCTGCGCTTTTCGATCAAACCACGATCGATATCACCGCCGGCCGTTTCCTCTTCCGTGCAACAGGTTCCGTGCAAAAATTCGACGGCTTTCTCAAGGTCTACCAGGAAGCCAAAGAAGAACGCCCCGCAGACGGCGAAGAAGATGACGAAGAACGAAATCTCCCGCTCGTAAAAGAAGGCGACGTGCTCACGCTTAACGAGATCAATCCTGAGCAGCACTTCACCCAGCCGCCCCCGCGTTACTCCGAAGCTACGCTCGTAAAAGCGCTCGAAGAAAAAGGCATAGGCCGTCCGTCAACCTACGCCGCGATCATGACAACCATTCAAGATCGCGAATACGTCGAAAAGATCGAGGGCCGCTTTCATCCAACACCGCTCGGCACGACCG
>JACDAK010000119.1 GCA_013695495.1 Blastocatellia bacterium
CGCGCTGGCTTAACCGCACCAAACCCCGCGACCCAGGCGTTTTCGCCTCTGAGGTAGGCTTCGCGGAAACAAAGAACTACGTTTACAAAGTAATGAACAACTACCGCGCCTACCGCGAGCTCTACGACGAAAACCTCCGCCCCCGCTAACTCCCCGCAGCGACGGCCCAACCGAATTTTCCCCCGCCCTGCCAGGATGACAGGCAGTGCCGCCGCATTGCCGCGTGGTTCGATGCGCATCCAGACCGCGTCGCGACCACCGCGACCCGGCTCCGCGTCTTCGCCGCTCGATTAGCGGTGAGGCTGTGCCTCATCGGAAGCTTACCGACCCGCGCGGATATGCCGCCGTATTGATAACGATCCATTGCCGGTCAATCTCGCTTGTCGGCGGGTTGAAATGTGTTTACAACGTGTCATTGCGCACGCGCAATCGTTCATTGCGCACGCGCACCGTTCCATTGCGCACGCGCAACGTGTCATTGCGCACGCGCAGCGGGACGTTGCTATCCCGTCCCGGAAGGGGGCGAACCTCATCCGGGCCTTTTATTGGTCCCCTTCGGGGACCGAAGAACGTTGGCGACCTGTCCCGGTGTTCCGGCGACCCTCCACCCCGGGCTTTAATATCAGTCGCCTACAGCGACAGGGCCCTCCTATATAAAGACGAAGCAATAAAACCCGTCAGTGGGTCATTCGGTTTCGAATATGACGGTTCTGCTGTCGATGCTGGAGGCGGAAAAGCCGAAGGCCTTTTGCACGAACTTGATCGTCTCTTTGCGGTAAAAGAATATGTGCGTGGGATCGTCCTTGTAATACCATTCCGGGAATTTTACGTCCGGGGTCAGCAGATCGGTCATGCATATCAGCTTGCCGTTGGGCTTTAGCAGCTGGTTGAGCTTGAGGAACTCTCGTGCGGGATGGCGAAAATGTTCAATGACCTCACAGCAGACGATAAAATCATATCGGTTCCGAAAGACCATTGGGTTGTTATCGAAGATCGGGTCGTGTTGGTCAACAACGTAACCCTTCGCCTTTAGCAGATGGCTTATAACGGGCCCGATGCCGCTGCCGTAATCAAGCCCGGACTTCCCTGTCGTAAAGTTTTTCGTCACGGCGTCAACTATCGGGCTTACAAATTCTTGGTAACGCTCGTCGTTGACGTCGTTGTTGTGCGTTTCATATCGCGCCTTCTCATCGGCAGTGTCCAGATGGTCATCCGGCGCCATAAAGACGCCCCGGCAGCCCGGACAATCATAATATTCGCCATGACGCCCGCTAAAAAATAGTTCGGAAGTTGATTTACACAGTCTGCAGTTGATCATTTAAGGTGGAGCCCGAGTCGCTGTCGCCCGGGATCAAGTGAGTTTACAAGGGTTTCGCCCCGGAGTAAAACCGCTTGACACTCTGGAGTGGGAAATATAAAGTGGAAACGTTCCTCGTCAGGTGGTTGATCAGTCGTTTTTCGGCCGGAGCGAAAGCTAACGGAATTAATAGTTTACCAGTCGCCTGTGTTCGCTATCGCGCAGTTCGGACGAAATTGCCTGTTTTACTTCGATTGTTCCCCCATCCGACCCACGATCGGTTTTCCTTTCCCGCATACCCTTAATTATGCCCAAAAGCCACCTCGACAAGTATTTCCTCGCAGCGATAGTCGAATCATCGCAAGACTCCATCGTTTCCGTCGATTTCGATCTGAAAATCACCAGTTGGAACAGAAGCGCCGAAGAACTGTATGGTTATCCTGCCAACGAAGTTATGGGCAAGCAGCTGACAAAGCTAACCTTGCCCGAAGACCTTTCGTTGATCATGCGAAAGGTTGAACAGATAAGGGCAAGCAAGGTACTCGAGATCTTTGAGACTGAGAGGGTGAAGAAATGCGGGAGCACCGTCTGTCTTGAAGTAATGATGTCGCCGGTGAAGGATAGCGAAGGCGCCGTAATCGGCATTTCGACCATCGCTCGAGACATAACCGAACGCAAGCGCATTGCAGATGCAGTCAAAAAGAAAGAGATCCTAGCGAACCTCCTCGCGGCTCAAGAGCGTGAGCGGACTCGAATCGCGATGGATCTTCACGACGAACTTGGACAGCATATAACCGCTCTTCGCTTAAAGCTGCAAGTTCTCGGGGCTGCCTGTACGCAACCTGATATAGAAGAAGGCATCAAGGACATTGAGGAGATTGCACTAAATATCGACGACAGTGTGTCAGTTCTTGCACACGAACTACGGCCGCATGCGATCGGCGACAAACAATTAGTAGAAGCAATCACTGTATACCTGGCGACATGGGCCAAACACTTTGGCCTCACAGCCGCGATCGATACCGACGGACTTACAGATGCAGAGTTCGATGCCGCGACCGAATCGCATGTCTATCGGATCGTGCAGGAAGCCCTCAACAACACGCTGAAACATGCAAAGGCCACGAATGTTGAAATAATGCTCACGGAACGCGGCAACGATGTCGTGCTGATAATTACGGATGACGGCGTCGGTTTTGACAGCACTGTGATCCCGACGTTTCCGAACGGCCTTGGTGTGACCGGAATGAAAGAAAGAGCCTGGCTCATCGGCGGCGCTCTCGAGATAGAGTCCGCACCCGGCAAAGGCACTTCGCTGTTCGTAAAATTCCCGCGCTCAAATGGATCGTAGAGGGAACAAACCGACCCGTTACCACTCCTGGTCGACCGTTTCTGCGTAATAGCCGGCTACGTTCAGGCGGTCGTGCACGCTGTCTCCGTGGTCTTGGTCGCGAACCTCGAGGATCATCTCGATCCCGACGCTGCCGAGCGGCGCCAGCCATATTGCACGCTGATGATAGACCTCGACGACGTTCGCGTGTTCGTCGGCCACTATCTTGAGCATGCCCGAGAGCGAACCCGGGCGATCAGGGACGAGCACTTTCAGAATAATGTAGCGTCCTTGCCGGACGAGGACCTGTTCGATAACGCGCGCAAGCAGATTGCCGTCGATATTGCCGCCGCACAAAACGGCACAGACCGTATCCGTCGCTTTTAGATCGACCTTGCCGGCAAGCAATGCCGCCAACCCCGCGGCCCCGGCGCCTTCCACCACGAGATGTGCGTTTTGCGCGCAATGGAAGATCGCCCGCGCGATCTCTTCTTCCGACACCTCTACGATGTCGTCGACCTTGTCTTTTATGATGGCCAGCGTGCGTTCGGCCGGGGTCTTCACGGCTATGCCGTCGGCGATCGTCTGTTTATAACTGATGTCCACGGGCTTGCCGGCTTTGAGCGACTGCGCGACCGGTGCGCAATTCTCCGCCTGCACGCCGATAACGCGCACATTCGGGATCAGCTCCTTCGCCGCGATGGCGATGCCTGAGACAATGCCGCCGCCGCCGATGGGAACAACGATGACCGTCGCTTTCCGCAGGGTCTCAGCGATCTCGAGCCCGATCGTTCCCTGCCCAGCGATGATCAGATCGTCGTCGAATGCATGAACATAGGTGTACCCGTGTTCCTTCTGCAGCCCGCGGGAGAACGCTACTGCCTCATCAAATGTCCCGCCTTCCAATATCACATCCGCACCCTGTGCCCGAGTGGCGACTATCTTCGTCAACGGAGCCGTTTTGGGAAGCACGATGGTCGCCTTTATCCCGTTTAGCCTTGCCGCAAGCGCCACGCCCTGTGCATGGTTGCCGGCCGAGGCGGTTATCACGCCGAGAGCTTTCTCATCGTCGTTGAGCCGCGAGATCTTGTTATAGGCCCCGCGTATTTTGAACGATCCGCCGCGTTGCAGGTTCTCAGCCTTGAGGTGCATATCCACGCCGAGCCTTGCCGACAACATCTCATCATGCACCAGCGGAGTGGGGTCGACGACGCCCGACAGCTGCCGACGCGCATCGTTTATGTCAGATAGTGTTACGCCCATAATTGCGGCAATTATAAGCTATTTGCGGAGATTAAGTTAAGGAGTAAGGCCGTGGTCAGGATGGGGAGGAACTGACCGGAACGCACCGTCGGACGTTGGTTAGTGTTATGAAGAAGACCTGAGGTTATGTTACTGCAGAAAAAGTAGGAAAACTGCGCCCTTCAGATGCGTTCCGCTTGGTTGTCAATCCCTTTATCGACATATCTTACGACCGCTGCCGCGCGAATG
>JACDAK010000140.1 GCA_013695495.1 Blastocatellia bacterium
CCTCTACTGTTTTTTCCAGGAATTTGCCGGCATTGAATACAGGCATAACGATTGAGATCAGTTTCGACATATTCGTCTTAAGCTTATCAAAATATTATATATCGCCAAACATCGAGTGTAAATTTTATTGGGATGGCACGGAAGCCGCTTCTGAGATCTCGGGCTACTCGAGACGTAATTGAACAACGGTGGCTTCAAACGGGCTGCGGCGTTAACCGCACAGCTTGCATCGTTCCTCGGCTAGATCACAGCAGGCCTCGTTCCTTTACTCGTAGATAGCTCTCGAGCAGCCGCGGGCCCAGCGTTTCGGTCGTGACGTCGAGTGCTAGGCCGCCCAGCGATTCGACCAGCAGAAGGGCATTTTCGCGTTGGCGGATGATCTCTTCGGCGGCGGATTGATGATAAACGTCACGGATATTCCCCGGCCTGCTGCTTACCATTGCGTTAAGGTCGCGGTCGCCGATGGTTGCGACGAGCGGGAGGTGTCGGGGCCGCAGCAGGCGCAGGGAGTTGATGAGCTCGCGCGAGCTATCTTTATCGATAAGGTCCGTGAGTACGACGACGAATGCGCGCTTCTTTGTGTTTGAGGCGATGTGTTGAAACGCCCGCGCATATGACGGTTCGATCAATTCGGGCTCAATGTCATAGAGCGATTCTAAAACGGCATCGAGTTGGCCGATACCCCTCTTCGGCGGCAGGAATTTCCGTATCCGCCTGCCAAAAACGAGCAGACCGGCATTGTCGCCGGCACGGCCGCAGGCAGACATTAACGCAAGCGTCGCATGAATGGCAGTGTCGAATTTGGTCTCATTATTAATGCGGGCAGTCATCAAGCGGCCGGCGTCGAGAGCTATGATTACGGTCTGGTCGCGTTCTATTTGATATTGACGCGTGGTGATCTTTGAACGTCGTGCTGTTGCGGTCCACGAAATATGTCTAAGTTCGTCACCACTGACGTAATCACGCATCGATTCGAAGTCGCGGCCCTCGCCGCGGCGGACGGCACGGCGCTGCACCGCGATAAACGACTGACTGCCGAGAGCCTTCAGCTCCATCTCGCGGGCTCGGCGCATGTTTGGATATACTTTCACACTTTCTACACTGCCCGCTGCTTCCTGACACCAGACAAGCTTGAACCGGGAAAGGAGACGAATCGCCGTTTTTCCGAATTCGTAGCGTCCGCGGGCCGGCGGGGTTACGGAGTACGAGAATTCCGTCGTAGTTCGCGGAGCCATCGAGAACTCAGCTTCACGGGAATCATGCAGGGCCATTTCCGCGGGGTATTCGTCCTTTATGCGAAGTTCTAATTCGTGGGGCGTGTCATTCGCGATGGTGAGATTTACAGTGCCGAGGTCGCCGATCGCAAAGCGCTTCTCGAATGTGCGAGTAATAGAAAAGCCTTCGGGCAGCCGGCGGCTGATGTACATATCAACGAACGCGAATGCGATAAGCAGAATGTCGTATGCCAACACGGCCGTTCGAAGAGCGGGAAGGTTCCAAGACAAAGAAAGCGGCACGAGGCCGAGTGCGAACAGCAGGTAAAACCGTCGGGCAAAGACAAATTTCATTTGGAAAGATTGTACAAAAAGTTTTGGCGGCTCATGCAACTATATCGCTCTTTTGCGGTTCAAAAAAGCTGAGAACCTGCAGCAGTTTGCCTTGGAGCTTTCCTGTGAAATTATTTCTTTCTCTAATGATGGTTTTGATGATCGCGGTGTCACCCGTGTTTTCGCAAGGCGATGCGCCTGTCCGCACGATTGCTGAACTCTTGCTCGCAAGAGATGACGGCGAGGGCGGACCCGGCGATTCTGTTGAATCGTTTGTGACGACCGACATACCGATCTACTGCATCGTTATGCTGAACACAGATGAGCCGGTGCTAGTCAGCATGAAGTTAATTGCTGTAAAGGTCCCGGGTGTGAAGTCGGAGACGCACGTTGTCACGTCGCAGTATAAGACAAAACAAGGCGAAGACCGTGTTTACTTCACGGGACGGCCGCACGGGCGCTGGGTAGCGGGAGCATATCGCGTCGACGTCAAAGCGGGTGGGGAACCGGTGATAAGTTTGAGTTTTGAGATACGAAAGGCTGACCGCGCGGATGTTCCAGGGTCGGAGCTGACACTCGTTCCGGCACCATCGCTGATCTTCAGCTCCCAATAATTTCGTTTTAGGCAACAGAAAAGCCCGCGAGCGATTTGCTCACGGGCTTTTCCGAATCAGCTTACCGGGAAAATATTCCCGAAATGCTTACCAGCGATTCCGTCCGCCGCCGTAGCCGCCGCCGCCGCCACCGCCACCGCGGTTGCCACCGCCGCCGCCGCCGCCGTATCCGCCACCGCCGCCGCCACCACGATTTTCACGGGGCTTAGCTTCGTTGACTTTCAGTTCACGGCCATTATGCTCGGTACCGTTAAGTTCCGTAATAGCGCGTTCGCCTTCTTCCTGCGATGACATTTCGACAAAGCCGAAACCGCGTGAACGGCCCGTGTCGCGGTCTTCTACAACCGTTGCTGATTCAACAGTTCCGACACCGGCAAATAATTCTTCGAGTTCATTGCTCGAGGTTTGGAAAGAGAGATTTCCGACATAAAGTTTCATTGACATAAAAAATCCTTTTATTGACCCCTACGGGCCAAATGTAAAAGAAGCGTGTCGAAATGGAATTGTTCTGAGGAGTTACGGTCTGCTCGCAAAGATTCGTATTTCGGATGCCCAAGAGCTGCTTCTTAGCCTATCAACCAACCTAGCCCTCGTACTTCCAAAACGCCTTCGAACAAAAAACTCAATCGTCGGGGCGCATCACCGTGATGCGCGAGAGTAGGACTAACAGGTTTTAATCATGAACTGTGAAAGCAACTAATGCAAGCTCGAAGCTGCGATAAGCGCAATTATTTCTGCGGTGGTATAAAGGGCGCAAAGTCCGCGGATTCATTGATGCGGCTAACGGCTTCGACACCGGCAGCGTAGCCGAGTTCGATCAGCTCGCCACGTTTGCCGAGTTCGTCCTGACGGATGTGCGCGATCTCGGGAATTATGACGTGGTCGGCGACGTAATGCTGGCTCCGTGACGAGGCTCGGAGGAGTATCATGGCCGACTGGAAAAGCATGCCGATCATCGTGCGCGGAATGCTGCGAAAGTTGTTGCCGCATGCCAGCAGGTCAACCGCGACGATGACGTCGGCCCCCATTGCGCGGATTGTTTCGACAGGCACGGGAGCAAGGACCCCGCCGTCGATCAGGAGCCGCCCCTGTTCATCAGCCACCGGCGAAAAGACGCCCGGCACGGCGCAGCTGGCACGAACGGCGGTGGCAAGGTCGCCGCTGCCCTTGAAGACGACCTCGTCGCCGTTACTGAGGTCACAGGCGACGGCGGCAAACGCGATCGGCATATCCTCTATACGGCTTACGGGGAAGTGCTGATGGATGAAGTTTGCCATTGCGGCATTTGAGAGCAGCGCCCGCGGCGAGTAGGACAGTCCCGTCATATTGAACCAGCCTACAAGATGCGCGATGCGTTCGACTTCACTGACGGGCATTCCTGAGGCATAGGCGGCACCGACGAAAGATCCTGCCGACGTGCCCGCAATGAAATCGATCGGAACGCCGCCTTCTGTCAGAGCCTTGAGCACGCCGATGTGGGCAAATCCGCGTGCGCCGCCGCCCGAGAGTGCGACGCCGATAGTTTTTCTCGCCATAGATGTAGATTGATTTTAGCTTTCCTTTGTGGAAAACTAAACCCCTTTCAAACAATGAACATTTCGGAATCGCTTTTGTATCAGCGGCATAAAACGGGTGCGGACATGGCCGCGGGCAATGCGACGTGTCCGGTCTGTTCGCGTGAAACACCGCATGAGTTTGTGCCGCTTGAGGCGATCGGCGACGAGTTGCGGGCATTGATCGCGGCGAATGCTCCGGGCATCAACGGCTTTCGAGCGGCGTGTGCGCGGTGCGTGCGGCTGTTTGAGCGGGCGAAGCAGCACATTATTCAGGATGCCGCGATGCAGAAGGACGGGTCGCACGTGTTGTCGACTCCGCTGCGGCTTGATGCGGTTCAGCGGTATACCGGGAAGGGCGTGACCATCGGTTTTCTCGATTCGGGCTTTTATCCGCATGTTGATTTAACGACGCCTAAGAACCGGATCATCGGCTATCGCAGTTTGGTGGACGGCGACGGCGAGCTTGGTTCATTGTTTCAACCCGATGTCGCGAGTTGGCATGGGATGATGACCTCGGTCGTGGCGGCGGGGAACGGGTCGCTGTCGAACGGATTTTATCGCGGCATTGCACCGGACGCGGATGTGGTGTTGGTGAAGCTTGCCCGAACCGGGCGTATCACCGATCAGAACATTCTGGATGGCTTGGAGTGGATCCTCGAGAACCGTGAGAAGTTCAATATCCGCGTCGTGAATATCTCGGCGGGCGGAGATGACGAGCAGCACTATTTAAATGATCCGTTGTCGCAGGCAGTGGAGCGGTGCACGGCGGCGGGCATCACGATAGTGTGTGCTGTCGGGAACGCGGGGCATCTGCCGAATCATCCGGTGGTGCCGCCGGCGAGTGCCCCGTCGTCGATCGCGGTGGGCGGGCTGGACGACGGCAACTCGCTCAACCGGGCGAAGCGCGGGATGTATCGTTCGTCGTATGGGCCAACGATCGACGGACTGCAGAAGCCCGAAATAATCGCACCGTCGATCTGGGTGCCGGCGCCGATATTGCCGAATACGCCGACGGCACAGCAGGCATCGCTGTTGGAGAAGTTGGACAATTCACCGGACGATCAGCTGCATATAATGATCAGCGAACATCCGGGCATCGATGCGGAACTGGACGCGGCGCTGGACAGGCCCGTGCACAGCATCCGGCAGATCATCGCATTGAAGATCACGCAGGAGAACGTGATAACGCGTCATTATAAATACGTGGATGGGACGTCGTTCTCGGCTCCGATCGTGTCTTCGGTGGTGGCGCAGATGATCGAGGCGAACCCGAAACTAGCACCGCAGCAGATAAAACACATACTCATTTCAACGGCTGAGCGGCTGCCGCATCACGAGGTTGACCGCCAGGGATGGGGGGTCATTGACCCCCGCGGCGCGGTCGAGGTTGCTGCGTCAACCGCCGAAGCTTAGTTGTTGTCGGGCGATGGTAGTGGCCGCGGTGTCGGCGAGTTGCCCGGGCGGATGATCAGGGGCGTCGGCGTCGGGATCGGTGTGCGAGCGGGCGGAGGAGTCGGCTCGGGTGTTTCATCAGGTTCGGGCGTTTCGGTAGGCACAGGCACCGGCGTGCGTGTGGGCGAGGGGGACGGTGAAGGCGACGGCGAAGGGCTCGGGGCTGCGTTCGTATTAAAATCGCTGTCGAGGTTCGAGTTTGTGTTGAAGTTGAAGTTCGAATCGAGATCGATATTTATATTTAGATCGAGATTTTCGTTCGCAAAATTTGCGTTGTAATTCGCATTCGGGTCAACGGCAGTGCGGGCGGAGAATAGCCAGAACAATCCTGCGCCGAGTGCAAGCAACACCGTAGTGCCGATCATCGTTAGGAAGACGACTAGTATGGTGTTCGACTTTTGCGGCGGCGGCGGCACATATGCTGAGACGACGGGTTCATGGCGCGGCGGGGGTTCGGCGGTGGTCATCGGAACGACGATCCGCGGCGATGTCTGGTCTCGCGGTTCGTATTCGTATTCGCCACTTACTTCTTCAGCCTCGTCATCATCCGATGACGGGGGCGGCGGAACCGCGGTCCGGTTCCTCCGCACGATCGTGATCTCGGAAGGGTCGTCCTCTTCCGGAACGTCCAAACTCTCGCTGGGCATTCCGACAAAATTCGGCTCCTCTTCGTCAACGAGGGGTGTGCCGTCCTTCATGCAGAAACGCAGGATCTCTTCGTCGTAACGGGTCTCGCAAGTCGGGCAAAATTTCATAGAGTGGATCGCGCTCGGCCGGGAGAGATTTGGCTTCGGCACATTCTAGCACGAAATTCCCCCTAAAAAGAACGAGCGCGAACGGGGTCTATTGCGGATCGTCTTCGTCCGGTTCTTGGTTCGGCTCATATGC
>JACDAK010000156.1 GCA_013695495.1 Blastocatellia bacterium
ACGACATCTTGACCGAGCGGGATGTTTGTCCAGTCGCGGGTTTTGACCTGTGCAATAAACGCAAGAGCATCGATAACGCCGTTGAATTCCTCTCCCGGTATGTTGAGGCGGTTCGTCGGGCCAAGGCCCGCGCCGAGGAACACGGCGTCGTGCCATTCGCGGAGAAGTGCGAAGCTGACGCGGTTTATTTCACCGAGAACTTCGGGTTCGCCGTCGATGTCGGCAGTGATCTCGGTGTGTAGAATGAATTTGACGCCCAGCTTTGCGATCTGCTCTACCTCCGCCTCGGACACGGCCTGGGTCATTTTGTACTCGGCCATCCCGTAGGTATTGAGGCCGCCGGCTTTTGGTTTCCGGTCGTAGATGGTCACCTCGTAGCCGAGACGGGCAAGATAGGCGGCACAGGAGAGACCGGCGGGGCCGGAGCCGATGATGCCGATAGAGAGGCCGTTGGACTCGCCTTTTTCGAAGAGTTGTTTGTCGCGAGCAAGGCCGCGATCAGTGGCGTATCGCTGTAGCCGGCCGATCTCGATCGGCTTTTGAAGTAGCGTTTTTTCGACGCACGCGCCTTCGCAGAGAACTTCGACAGGGCAGACCCGGGCGCACGTTGCGCCGATCGGATTCGCGTCAAAGATGACACGAGCAGAGCCGATAAGGTTGCCGGTTGCGATCTTTTTGATAAAGGACGAAACGTCAATGTGCGTCGGGCAAGCGTGCATGCACGGCGCGTCATAGCAATAGAGGCAGCGGTTCGCTTCGGCCGCAGCTTCCGCAAGCGTCATCGCAGGCGCGATGTCGGCGAAGTTCGCTTCGATCTGTTCGGCGTCGAGCGGGGTTGAGAAATCGGACATAAGTTTACGGGATCGTCTATCAAACTTAAACCAGTCGCTATCGCGCCCAGTTCTCGCTAGAGCTCGGCGTCGGCTTCGATCTCAATAAGCATGTCGGGGTCGATGAGTTTTGAGACCTCGACCATTGTGGTTGCGGGCATTATATCGCGAAAGAGCCATATTCTTGCCAACGTGAGATGTCGGTTACGAACATCCGGGTTCGGACGACGTTATCGAGGGAGGCGTCGAAGTGCTCAGAGCTTTTTCGCCTGCTCCTACGATGTTGCTATCGGCGTCGGTTGCGGTCGTACCGGTGATGTAGATCCGAATGCCGACGCGGACGGCCCGTGAATAGCCGACAATAGAATCCCATTTGGCTCCGGACGAGTCGTGTTCGCGATGCTCCATAGGCTGATGCGTTTAGTCGTCGATGATCGGGCCGTATAGATCCGGCCGGCGGTCGCGGAAGAATTGCCAGGTGTTGCGGACCTCCCGAATATTGTCCATATCAAGGTCCGCGACGATCAGTTCGTCTTTGTCACGTGAACCTTCAACGATGATCTGGCCCCGAGGGTCGCAGAAATAGCTTTGGCCGTAGAACTCGCCGATGTTCCAAGGGGCCTCGGTGCCGACACGATTGATGGCCCCGACGAAGTATCCGTTCGCGACGGCATGGGCGGGTTGTTCCAGTTTCCAGAGATATTCGCTAAGGCCAGCAACTGTTGCCGATGGATTGAAAATTATCTCCGCACCGTTCAATCCCAAACAACGGGCGCCTTCCGGAAAATGACGGTCATAGCAGATATATACTCCGATCCGAGCAAATGCGGTGTCAAAGCACGGATAGCCGAGATTTCCGGGTCGGAAGTAGAATTTTTCCCAAAAACCGGGGGCGACGTGCGGGATGTGCGTCTTGCGGTATTTGCCCAGGTATTTCCCGTCCGCGTCGATCACCGCAGCGGTGTTGTAATAAACGCCCGTTTGCTCTTCCTCATAGATCGGCACGATAAGGACCATGCCGTGCTCTTTTGCCACTTCCTGCATTAGCTTGACGGTCGGGCCGTCGGGCACTTTTTCAACGGCTTCGTACCATCGCGTATGCTGCTCGGCACAAAAATACGGCGTTGTGAAGATCTCCTGAAAACAAAGCATCTGAACGCCCTGATCCGCGGCCTGCTGCACTAACTCGAGCTGGTTCTCGATATTCTGTTTCTTGATCTCATCGATCGGCATTTCGACCGAAGCAATGTTGTGTGCCTGGATGAGGCCGCATGTTACGACTCGAGACATAATTCCTTTTCCTGTTCTGCTCCTGGTGCGAAGTAGGTGCAAGTTTCAAACTTAATTGCAAACGGCCCTCGAGGTCAAGAGTTTAGCTCACCCGCCCGGTTATCTTGAGTCCGGACCTAAGTTGAATCCGATTTCATGCTATGCTCGAACCTAGAGATAAGTAAATGATCGGCGATCCGCGGCAGCAATTCGTGCACGAGTGCGGCTCGATGCCCCCGGTGAGAAGAAATCTCAAAGGTCCATCTGGGTTCGACCGTCCGCGATGGGCCACACATACATTGGTCGAATAAGGGAGGGTTTGATGAACAAAAGGTACTTTTTCGGTTTAGTAGCTATCTTTGCAGTTCTCGCAGCATGTGCGTTCGATAACAATGTCAATGCTCAGAACATTCGCCGTTGCAGTACAAACAACAGCAACAATTTACTCATTATCGGATTGACCGCGGACCAGCGGCTCGTTTGCTTCAGGGAAGTGAATCCGGGCCGGGCTTCCGTGATCGGCCCGGTCACCGGGTTGAGCGGCGATTCTGCATTGATCGGGATAGACTACCGCGTACAGGACGGGCAGCTCTACGGCGTCGGGAATGCGGGCGGCGTTTACCGCATAGACACCGGCTCAGGTGCGGCGACTTTCGTCAACAACCTGACAGTTGCGCTGGACGGTACCTCGTTCGGGGTGGATTTCAATCCTGCGGCGGACCGGCTGAGAATTATCAGCAACACCGGCCAGAATCTCAGGCACAACGTAAATCTGGGCGGCGTGACCATCAATGACGGAACACTGACCTACACCGCGCCCCCGGCTTCGCCGGTTGCGGCGCTCGGTGTCACTGGTGCGGCCTACACCAACAACGATCTCGACGCGAGCACGGCCACGACGCTGTTCGACATCGATTCGACGATGAACCAGGTGGTTATCCAGTCGCCGGCGAACAACGGTCTTCTCGCCGCGACCGGCAAGCTGGGGGTGGACACGAGTGATGTGGTCGGTTTCGATATATATTCGACGCTGCAGGGCGCCATCACAGTCGACAACGAAGGCTTTGCCGTCCTAACCTCCGCTGAGGGAATATCCCTGTTCTACTCAGTTTCGCTGCTCACTGGACGTGCGACGCTGATCGGCGGTTTCGGGGTGGGTATCCAGATAGTTGACATCGCGATACCACTGAATCAGCGATAGCCCGATCAATTCCGGAAAACTGATCATGAAGGCCGGGCGAACCGCCCGGCCTTCATTTTCTATTTACTTGGGGTCGGACGGCCTTCATAAGCAGCAAGTAAAGGAAAAAGGCGGTGCTGAAGGTTACGAACCACGCGTAAACGTAGATAGTGTCGATAATATTCGGGCTCGCAACCCGCCCCCCGGCCGTGGTCGCGGCACGAATGAATCCGGGCACTACGGGAGCGATCGCGACCACCAGGGCGACAATTGCTCTCCAGTTGAAACCATTACCGTAGGAATATTCTCCATCGGTTTTGAATAGTTCCGCCAACTCCAGCCGCTTTTTCCTGATCAAGAAATAATCGCAGATCAAGATGCCTCCGATAGCGCCCATCAGGCCGGAATATCCGATCAGCCAGGTGAAAATGTATGCACCCATCGACGACATGAGCTGCCACGGCATCATCAGAATGCCGATGACCGCGGTGATCAGGCCGCCGGTCACATACGAAATGCGCTTCGGGCTCAGGTTGGAAAAATCGTTCGACGGTGAGACGACGTTCGCCGCCATATTCGTCGTCAGTTGGGCGATGAAGATCACGACCATCGCAAAGAGTATTACGAGACGGCTGTCGAACCGTTGGATGAGCTGGACGGGATCGGCGATGGCTTCGCCGTAGATGATAACGGTAGCGCTTGTTACGGCCACGCCGATAAACGCAAACGCCGTCATCGTGAACGGCAATCCCAACGCTTGTCCCAACATCTGCGAACGCTGGCTTGTGGCGTACCGCGTAAAATCCGGAATATTCAAGCTAAGCGTCGCCCAATAACCAACCGAGGCTGTCAGAGCGGCCGGGAAGATCGCCCAAAAATTCGCTTGCTGTGTTTGCAGAGCAGCCGAACCCGCAAGAACATTCCCGATTCCCCCGGCGGCAATCGAAGCCCACACAAGCAGCACCAGTCCGCCAAGTAGAAGCAGCGGCGCCGCCCATGATTCGAGCCGCCTTATGCCCTCGATCCCCTTCAAGATGATGACAACCTGAATTCCCCAAAAGAGAAAGAACGAGATCCAGGTATGCAGCGGGTTGCCCGCGATGACAGTATCCACGCTTGCCCAGCCCGCCCATAGTGCGGTGAGCAATGCGTCGATCGCGGTGCCGCCGATCCACGTCTGAATGCCGAACCAACCACACGCGACAATCGCACGCAGCATCGCCGGAATGTTCGCACCCAGCGTGCCAAACGATGCCCGCAACAGCACGGGGAACGAGATCCCGTACTTTGTCCCGGCATGCGCATTCAGAACCATGGGAATCAGCACGATGCAGTTACCGAGCAAGATTGTAAGCATCGCCTGCCACCACGTCATCCCCTGCGCGATAAATCCGCCCCCGAGCATGTAGGTCGTGATTACCACGCTCATCCCGATCCACAACGCCGCTATGTTCCACGTCGACCACGTCCTCGTTCCGAGGGTCGTCGGAGCGAGGTCGGCATTATAGAGCGGCGAAGTCTCGATCTCTTTTGATAGATCCGGCTTCAATTCGATCAGACCCTCTTCGTTATAGAAAGCGTCAGACGGAGGCATATTATTAAGTATCGGTTACAGTGGCTTCGGCGTTCTTGCGGCTGTCAGCCTATCTGCTGTTTAACATCGAACTAAAGCAAAAGCGAACGATCGCCGGGACAACCCTATCCGCAGAATCGCTGTCGGTAGGAAAATAGTGCGAATAACTGGTAAGCAAAACAAGTTGTGCTCCTGGAATGATCGACGCCAGCAGTCGGCCCTCATCGGCAGGGATCGCCATGTCTTCCTGCGAATGTATCACGAGTGTAGGGGCCGTAACCTTGCTGAACATCTCCCGGCCGTCGCCCCTCGAATGGCACGACCGATGATAACGAGCGGCTGTTTCACCATCGGCGGAAATTCTCTGAAGTTCGTTGAAATGTTCGACGATCTTCGGATCGGCATCAGCACGAAAGAAAGTGCTCGTCAATATCTGCCGGATCGCCGGCGTATCTCGCCCCCATCCTTTTCTTATCAAGGTCTCGATAGCAAGATCTTCCTCGGCGTCGTATCTCGATCGAGCCCTGGCCCCTCGCGAATATGATCCATATAGTATCAAGTGATCAACCATCTCAGGATACTCGACCGAATACGCCGCAGCGGTCCAGCCGCCCTCTGAGATCCCGAGGAGCGAAACATTCTCGGCCGACGCCGCCTTCAAAACGGCCGTCAGATCGGCAAGGCGTGTCTCTTCAGTGAATTCACCTTTGTAAGGTTCGGACAGGCCGATCCCTCGGCCATCGTATCGAACGACCGAGAAATGTTCGGAGAGCCGCTCCCAAAGCAGTCTAAATTCCGGCCATTCCCATTCTTTCTCGAGATGCGTGAAGTGGCCCAGAACCCTAACAAGGGCCGGGCCCGAACCGGTTACCGAGTATGCAATATTAACGCCGTCCGAGGTAGTGCAGTAACGAATCGTCTGCTCGATCCCCGACGAATCAGTCTGAGGAGAACCAGACCCATCCACATTTGCATTAGGGAGGATCAAAGTGGCTCGGAGCTCCTCGGCGCCGTGCTTCGGCGTAAGCGGAACGCTCTCGACGGGCCCAAGCAGAAGCAAACTTCCGTCATCGAGACAATACAGCAGCGTATCGTCGTAATAATCTCGTCTGCATTCAGGGCATCGTTTCATAAGATTCTATTCCGGCAGATTCATTTTATTGAGCATCGCCGTGAATCGCGGTTCGGAGCGCAGTTCGTCAAGCTCAGGCAGCACGGCCAAAGAGGTTGCGGCATAGCCGCGACTGTCGACCTCTTTCTCAAGCATAGACAGTGCATTCTCCTTTTGGCCGAGCCCCAAGTGTGCAAGCGCGAAGGCAATACCCGGCACGGCACGTCTTGACGATTCTTCTTCGAGTTCGTCTAGTAATTTCCGAGCTTCGTCTAGCTGTCCCGAGCGTCCAAGAACAAGTGCCAGATATCCCTTGTTGTAGGCTTCGGGCACTAATTCAAGCGATTTTCTGCACAGCGGGATCGCTTGCTCCAATTCACCCTTAGCGTAAGTCGCCCAGCACATTCCAGTCGGCATGTGGGGGAAATCGGGATATATAGCGATCGTATTTTGAAACTCCCTGAGAGCGTCGTCATATCGCCGCGCCAAATACAGATTTGAGGCTGCGTTGAATCTAACTATCGGAGAAAGCGGATCGGCCTCAAGGGCCAGCCGTATTTCGGCGTTGCCTTCCTCAAACCTCTTTGAATGAACAAGTATCTGCCCCAGCCACTGACGAGCTGTCGCATAGTTAGGATTCAACTCGATCGCACGTCGCAAGTCCCTTTCCCCGCCTGCGAGATCAAATTCGTATAGAAAACGATAAAAGCCGAGCGCAGTATAGGCCTCAGCGAGCGAGTCATCCAATGCCAAGGCCCGTAACGCGGCAGCCTTTGCTTGGGGCATGGAATCCTTGGCCAGACCGACGTCGTAGTTGGAGAATAAAACGTATGATTCGGCGAGGCCTGAGTAAGCAAGCGCAAAGCTGGGGTCTTTTTCGATCGCCTGATCGTAAAATCCGACTGCAAGCTTCAGCGATTCAGCGGTCCGCTTATTCCACTGGTGCCGTCCCTTCAAATAAAGCTGATAGGCTTCGTTGCTGTTGGTGTAGTTCTTTGTGATTCCCCTTGCCGCCTCGCCCGAGAGCCTTAGCTGCAGCTTGTCTGCGATAGTCACCGCGATTTCGCGCTGAGTGGCAAGCAGGTCCGACATCTTACGGTCGTATTGCTCCGCCCAGATGAGTTTGTCGGTCCGGGCGTCAGTAAGCTGAACGCTGATACTGAGCTCATCGCCTATCTGAACAAGCCGGCCCGACATGATCGCATCGACATTTAGCTCCTTAGCGATCTGAAGTGTCTCGCCCACTTTGCCCTTATACCGCATCACAGAAC
>JACDAK010000201.1 GCA_013695495.1 Blastocatellia bacterium
CCATAGTGCCAAGCAGATTCTGGACATGATGCCCAACCTCGTGTGCTATCACGTATGCCTGTGCAAATTCGCCGGGAGCCTTGAACTGCCGCTCAAGCTCGTCAAAGAACCCATAATCCAGATAAAGCTTATTATCGCCCGGACAATAGAAGGGTCCCGTCGCAGAACTCGCGTAACCGCACGCCGATGAAACCTCGCGAGTAAACAAAACGAGGTTGGGGCGTTGGTACCGCATCCCGGCTTGGGCCGGGAGTATCTCGCCCCATGCGTCCTCAGTGCTGCCCAAAACCGCACTCACGAATTGCCGCTCAACATCATTAGTCCCGCCGGTCGTGCCTCTGTTCGACGCCGTTTGAGTTTGATCTCCCTGAGTTTGGCCCTGCAGTCCATCGAGCAACTGTCGCGGATCACCGCCGCACAGCAGGATGATGACTGCTAATACGAGCACGCCAAGTCCGCCGCCTCCGACCGCAATGCCGCGCCCCATTCCGCGACGGTCCTCCACATTCGTACTTTGCCGCTGACTGCCCCAACGCATATCGCACTATCCCCCTGTTATCTGAGTCGACTTTCCTTGGAGCTTTATTCTAGCACCTTGGTAGCAGATCGCTTAAAAGAATACGTCGGGCGCGTAACCTGTCAGACAATCAGCAATAACTTTGTGTTAGGATAATGCATTTTCCGCAAAATCTTGACACACGTGAACTTACGGGGTTAAGATGAATTGTTAAACAGTAATAATTATTCGTTCCACGTTCCATGCCCACGCACAGGAGGAAGTGATGATCAAGTTAGATATCGTCAACCAGGTAGCCGAACGGACCGGCGTCTCAAAGCAGAAAGCCGAACAGGTTGTCGATTCTTTGTTCAATGCGATGAAAGACGCACTTGCCGACGGGAAACGGATCGAGCTGCGTGGGTTTGGCGTTTTTGTGGTGAAACCGCGAAAACGGGGCGTTGGGCGAAACCCGCGGACCGGCGAAGAGGTTCCGATCCCGGCAGGCAAAACGATAAGATTCAAGCCCGGGAAAGACTTGTCTGCACAAGAGGTCGACGGCGACGCCGGTTAGTCTCAATCAACGCGCTTTTCTTTTTACTCGGTCGTAAATTCATGCTGATTCATTTAAGCTGAAATTACGGCCTTTTTGATTTTCATGGACGGGCAGGAAAGCTACACAGAGATCTATTATTTCGAGAAACCCTCGCTGCGGCCGACCTTCCGCACCTGGGTCAAGCACATCCTGCTTTTGCTCGTCACATTTGCGACTGCCACTGTCGCCGGTTCGCTATACCCTTTCGGCCCGTTTCCGATATTGCCCGAAAGCGACCCGCAAACTTGGCCTGAGGTACTCGTCTTCGTCGCGCATCTTCCCAGAGCATACATCGGCTTGATCTCCGGCGTCGTTTATCAGCTCGCAACCGAACCCGCGTACCTCATTCACGGCTTAAGTTTCTCTGTGTCGCTTCTTTTTATTCTTGTGGCTCACGAGATGGGGCACTACATAGCGTGCCGCATCTACCGAGTTGATGCAACGCTGCCCTATTTCCTGCCGACACCGCCCATGATCGGGCCTGCCGGAACCTTCGGCGCGTTCATACGCATCCGCTCGCCGTTTCCGACCAGAAAATCGATCTTCGATATCGGCATCGCAGGGCCGATCGCGGGATTTCTCGCGCTTTTGCCAATCGCAGCAATTGGAGTCTGGACCGCCCAACCCGCACCCTCGCAGGTGATCGACAATTACGGCGGACTTGTATTTGCCGACCCGCTGACGATGCAGATTCTTGCGGCGATCGCGGGCGTAAATCTTGACGCTTCGTACGGGAACGCGTTCTATTACGCCGCGTGGGTAGGGCTTCTTGTCACGGCGCTGAATCTTATTCCCGCAGGGCAGCTCGATGGCGGCCACTCGATCTACGCGGTCTTCGGCAGCACAGTGCACCGTTGGGCAGGGCGCGTCGCCTTCGTGATCATGGCGGTGTTGTCAGTGGTGGGGCTGCTTTATTTCAAAAGTCCGAGCGGGTTCCTGATCGCGGTATTGCTCGCGGTAATGCTACGGATCCCGCATCCCGAGCCGTGGGACGATTCGCCTCTCGACGCCAAGCGCAAGGTGCTGGCGCTTGTGACGCTTGTCGTGTTTATCCTGAGCTTTGTGCCGTTTCCGATACGGCTCGTTATTTAATTCGCCCCCGGCAGCAGCCCCTTCATCTCGCGGACCATTTTCTCGACGTCTTCCTGTCCGTCGAGTGCGATCATAAAGAAGTCATAGCTCGTCTGGAAGCAGACCATCCCGTTCGCAAAAAACCATACACCTTCCAGCATCGGGTTTCCGCCGAGAAGCCAGTCGATTGGAGCTCCGGTGATCGTCTTGGGGTTGAAGACATTCGTCATCATCACCGCACCCGACGCAAACGAGAATGCTCCCAAAAGCGGAGCGCCTACCTTGCGTGCGATGTCTGATTCAAATTTGATCCTTTCTGCTTCAGCTTCGCTAAGATCGCCTTTCGCGATAAGTTCTTTCTGATCTTTCAGATATGCGTGGAACTGCGATCCAAGCTTCTGCACGGACCAAGCCGGGAGCGCCGAATTGAAAAGCCAGTGCGAACTAAGCCCGGTGAAGACCACCCCCAATCCCGCTCCGACAGCCATTGAGGCTCCGGTCACGGCCGCCTGCATCGGGTTATTTTGAGCCCAATCCGTCGCTTTCGAAATTGACCGCCAGCCCGAGTTCAGCGTCCGCGTCCATCCGGCGCCAAAGCTTACGGCGCTCGAAACTTGGCGAGCCCCCGCTTCTACCCTTTCCTTGGCATCATTGAACGCCTTACCCGCCTTTTCTCCAGCAGTTCCAAACGCCTCGCCTGCGGCCTTTCCTGCTTCTTTGGCAACCTGGCCGACGACTTCTGACGCATCCTCGGCTGCATCGCGGATCGGCTTACTCGCCGACCATGCCTTCTTCGCAGTTTCTTCGGCCGTCTTCAGCGTATCTTCAGCAGCCTTGACCGCATGCTTGCCAGCGTCACTTTTGCCGGCCTCTGACCTGATCTTCTCAGCACCCTTAGCCGCAGAATCCGCAACAGCACGTGCGCCTGTCTCGACCTTTTCTTTCAGGCCGAGCTGTTTATCGATCTCCTCGAACTTGTCCTTCGCGTCACGCTGCCACTTCTCAAAACGGTCTTTATAATCACTCATTTCGATATCCCCTGTGCCTTATTTGTCTGAATTACGACCATCGCCGCTGATTTGTTCGTTATGATGCTCCGCAGGCCGCTAAACTTTGTATGATTGCATCAACACAGAGAAGTTTCAATGTTTTTCGCAGATGCTGAACAACTTTTGGCGACACGGAGTATGTGCTAACCTTTTGTTTTTGATCGGTTGTATGAGAACGGTAAGGTGTCCATATTGTTCAAAAGCTGCAGAGTGGGACGGAAACGAATATAGGCCGTTCTGTTCGGAACGTTGTAAGCTGCTCGACCTCGGCGTGTGGATCGATGAAGGTTACCGGCTGCCGACCGAAGCGGCCGAGCTCACTGAAGAAGACGTCGACGAGTTGGACCGAACTATTGGCAATGCAAACGGCGATTGACGCGCACTGAAACATTATGATCGACCTTCCAGGCGGTGCCGCGGTCGCGGGAATCGCAGCATTCATTTTCTTTATCGTGCTTGCGGGAGTAGCGTACATCATTTTCCGGATGCTGCGAAAAACTGTGCGCATGGCGTTTCGAATGGCTATCGTAGCCGCGATCCTTGTGATCGCCATGGCCGGGTCGCTCTCGCTCTGGTGGCTGAATTCCGGTGCCTCGGCTCCCGCCCAAAAAGCTAAGCCAACTCCGGCGAAGAAAAAATAGTGCGCTCAGCTCCTCAAGTCTGAATGACGTCGCCCAACCCGAAACCGCGCTTTTGGAAACGATATTCCGGATTGCCGCCGACCGTTTTCGCTCTCAGCGTTGTCAGTTTTCTGAATGATGCGTCGAGCGAGATGATCTATCCGCTCCTGCCCGCTTTTCTCTTTGTCACGCTCGGGGCCACGCCTTTCGCCATCGGCCTGATCGAAGGCCTGGCCGAATCCGCAGCCAGCATTCTAAAGCTATTTTCCGGCTATCTCAGCGACAAGTTCGGCAAGCGCAAACTGCCGGTTTTCTTGGGCTATTCCCTCGCCGCCGTAACTCGTCCGCTACTGGCTTTCGTCACGAGCTGGCCGCAGGTGCTGGTCGTTCGCATGGCTGATCGGGCGGGCAAAGGCATCCGCGGTGCTCCCCGCGACGCCCTGCTCGCGGCCGACGTGCCGATGGAAAAGCGCGGCCTCGCCTTTGGCTTTAACCGCGCTGCCGATCACCTCGGCGCCGTCGTGGGGCCGGTGGTCGCGTTTTTCCTGATTACGTATCTCGCCGCCGACCCGGACAGCCCTACCGCGCTCGAGTATCAACGCGTATTTCTCTATGCCTCGATCCCAGTCGTCATTGGCCTGTTCGTTATCGTTTTCTTCGTACGCGAACTAGCTCCGCCGCCGATTCCGGCTGATGGTAACCCCATCAAATTTTCGCTCACCGAGTTCGACGGCAACTTCAAACGATTTCTTGTTGTCATTGCTTTGTTCACGCTCTCGAATTCTACGGACGCCTTTCTTCTGCTGCGGGCGGAACAGGCGGGCATCGCTCCGGCCCTACTGCCGATATTATGGATGGTGCTGCACTTCAGCAAAGTGCTTAGCTCCCTCGTCGGCGGCGAGCTCTCAGACAAGTTTGGACGTAAAGCTCTCATCATTTCCGGATGGCTGGTGTATGCGGTGGTCTATGCGGCCTTCGCCTTTGTAAGCTCTGAGTGGCAGGTCTGGGGCTTATTCGTGCTGTATGGGGTCTATTTCGGCCTGACCGGAGGAGCCGAACGGGCCTTTGTGGCTGATCTCGTAGAAGATGAAAAACGGGGAACGGCCTACGGGTTCTACAATCTCGCGATCGGCATCACCGTTTTTCCGGCATCGCTTATCTTCGGTTATTTGTGGTACCAGTTTGGGGCCGAAACCGCGTTCCTCGTGAGTGCAGCCGTCTCCATCGTAGCCGCCGTCAGCCTTACTGCAGTTGCATCACGGCCGCGAACGCAGGGCGCGTAAAAAGGCGAGCCACTCCGGCCCGCCTTGAGAAATTTTTGCTGCGAATTAACCCGCGGTTTCGAAAAGTGCAAGGATCTGCTTGCCCTCTGCCGATCGAGGATCGATCGTGCGAAGGTGCTTTTGACCTTGCATTTCCCAGATGGCCGTTACCGAACCTTCCTTTTCGACTGCCTGGTAATGAACATCTTCGGGCTGTGCGGGTTCTTCCGCGGGTGCTTCTGAAGTACTTTCCGCGGTCTCTACTTCAGCCTGCTTAACTGCTTCGTCTGACATTGAGGATCTCCTAACAAACTACTATTAGTGGTGAAATCGGAATATCAGATTTTGCCACATCCTTATTGATCTTGTCGAGTTTTCAGATCATTTAACCCGTCGCGGCGAAAGCTCGTAGAACCAGAAATCTGAGGTAGGCTGATCGATCGTCCTTAACCTTCACCCGAAGGTCCTGTGGCCGTCCTCAGTCATCTCTACCTCTGTTATCGAACGCAGCGTAAGCCCGCGTTTTATTATTATGAGCAGCCCGACACCTGCCCAGAACAATATTCGCCCCTTTCGAATGATCGCGATCGTCACCCCGATGCCGGCACCTATCGCGACCGTTTCCGCAACGAGCTCGGCACCCGCCTCATCAACTCCGATCATGAACGGTACCAGCTTAAACACAATAGTGATCAACCGGCTCACGCTTTCAAGCAGAAACGCGTTCAAAAGCGTGCCTGCCGTTTCGCTGATCCGATTTAAGATAAACAACACCTCGACGATCCCCAGCAAGTGAAACGATGCCTCCAGCAAACAGATGGGTAAAAAGCGTTTCGGATGCCGCCGGTAAAAGCCGTAGATAAAATTTTCGAACAGCCGCACCTGCATACGGCCGTTTTCCAGCAGCCGTCGGGCAAAGCCGAGTCGATAAAGGATTTCGCAGGTCTCGCTGGCGATATGCCATTGCCGCAGCACCATGAGAACGAGAAATATGACGGCAGCGATGATCAGCACTATCAGAACATCCAGCGTGATCACCCAACTGGGTTCGATTTCGAAGGCACGGAGGAACGTGAACGCCCCGAGTATCAGAAATATACTTGTCGTAAAGCTATAAAAGAGATTTTCAGTCGCTATCGACGAAAGCCCCACCACTATCGGCACGCGTCGGCGAACCGCGACCGCCTTCGACGTTCCGCTTATCAGAATCCCCAGCGGGATCATGCTGCTCATCGCTTCGCCGATGATCACGGCGGGGACCGTGTCCTTCATCCGTAGGGAGTAAGGCTCGTAAACTGACAGCGTCCACGCAGCGGAGCGTAGGCAGATGCGGCAGAAATACAGCGCCACTATAACCCCGAAACCCACAAATCCGAATCGGCTCACATTCGCCGCGATTTCGCCAACGCCAACCGCATAGACAAAATACGAAAACAGCGCAACTCCGCAAACCGTCAGCACGATCCCGAGAAGCTTCAGCCGCCAAATGTGCGTCGGCGTAAGTTGGTGCCGTTCAAATGCTGGTTCGGGAGGTGTCGGTTCAGAGCTCACGTATTTTTGCCTTTTGCCGCGCTGCCTGTCTAAAATGGTAGTTTAATCAATTTCAAAACATAAAACATTTTCAGGAATAACTATGAGTACTGCAGCCGCCGGCCAACCTATCGTGAGTAACGCATTAACAACCTTGTCCGAAGAAGAAGAATTGTTCCGCGCCTCGGTTCGCGAATTTGCCGAGGGCGAAGTTAAGCCCAAGGTCGAAGAGATGGAACACAACGGCAAGCTGGACGCGGGCATCATCCGCCAGTGTTTCGAACTCGGATTGATGGCCATCGAATCGCCCGAGGAATACGGCGGCGCGGGTTCAACTATCTTCAACGCGATACTCGCGATCGAGGAGCTTGCGCGTGTTGACGCGTCCGTCTCGGTCTTCGTCGACGTACACAATACGCTTGTGACCAACGCCTTCATGCGTTGGGCAAACGATGAGCAGAAAAAGAAATACCTTCCGCAGATGGCGGAAAGCCGCGTTGGCGCCTACGCGCTCAGCGAAGCGGGGTCCGGTTCGGACGCGTTCGCTCTTAAAACCCGCGCTGTCGAAAAAGACGACCACTACGAACTTACCGGCCAAAAGCTATGGATCACCAACGGCAACGAGGCCGAGATATTCATCGTATTTGCAACCCTCGACCCCTCGGCCGGCTATAAAGGCATAACAGCATTTATCGTTGAAAAAGGTTTCGAAGGGTTTTCTGTCGGAAAGAAAGAGGACAAGCTGGGCATACGAGCTTCGTCCACTACCGAACTCATTCTTGATGGCTGCAAGGTTCCGAAAGAGAACGTCCTCGGCGAAGTTGGTAAAGGCTATAAGGTTTCGATCGAAACTCTGAACGAAGGCCGCATCGGCATCGGAGCTCAAATGGTCGGTATCGCTCAGGGGGCTTTCGAGGCCGCCCTCGGGTACACAGCCGAACGCGAGCAATTTGGCAAATCGATCAATAACTTCCAGGCGGTCCAATTTCAGCTCGCCGAGATGGCGGTCGAGATCGAAGCTGCGCGGCTTCTCGTTTACAACTCGGCACGTCTCAAAGACGCTGGCAAACCGTTTCTCAAAGAAGCCGCCATCGCAAAACTCTATTCCTCACGTGTCGCCGAAAAAGTGTCGTCCGTCGCGATCGAGCTTTTCGGCGGCTATGGCTACGTCAAGGAATACCCTGTAGAAAAATTCTGGCGCGACTCGAAGATCGGTGCCATCTACGAGGGCACATCTAACATGCAGCTACAAACCATCGCCAAGCTCATCACGAAATAAAAAAAGAGGAGCCAGACGCCCCTAGCTCCTCCTATGACGGCCGGCTGTCAGTTAGCGTAACGTCAGAGACGCTGCACTCACTTCGGTCGTCCGTCAAACTTCAGCGGTGTATCCCGGCAAATCAGCTCCCGCCGAAAAATATTTTGCGATAAGACGGGGGAATCTGCTAAACTTCGTTCACAGTTTTGATTGTGTGAAAGAACGGTGGACATCACCACTATCGGCATTCAGCCGGACTAAGTCTATACATTTTTGTTAAAGAGACCTTAAAGAATTCTTTAATTTTGATAAACCTTTGTTCCTCTATGACTTCCAACAACCGACCGAAAACCTCATTTTCTGCGTTTGAATTTGACCTCGACCGTTTGTCTCTCTATCACAAAGGCCAAACCGTCAAGATCGAGCGAAAAGCTCTCGAAGTTTTAGAGGTTTTATTGCACTCAGCGGGGCAGATTGTGTCGTCGCAGGAAATTATTGACCGCGTTTGGCAAGACAATCCGCACGGCGTGACCCCCATTCACCTTGCTCAGTGCATCAGCAAACTCCGCAAAGCGTTCGCACAGTTTGAGCCGGATGCGACCTTCGTTGAAACCGTCCGGGGCAGTGGATACGTGTTCTCGCATCCCCTAAACGAATCGACTCGCGAGCCGGTTCAGGCAGCTCAAAGCGCACCTGTTCACCGTCCCGGCCGCTCGATCTTTATGGGCTCTGCCGTCGCCGGGCTGATCGCGATCGTCGCGTTCAGCGGGTTTACGGCCTGGCGAATGTACCCGGCAGACGACAAG
>JACDAK010000273.1 GCA_013695495.1 Blastocatellia bacterium
GCGTGAGGCAATGGCCGGAGTTCTGCCCGCGGCGATATTGAGCCGGGCAAAGATGGGCTTTCCCGTGCCGATCGGCAAATGGCTTCGCGAAGGTTTTAGGCATGTGGTCGACGAGCTTGTGCTTAGCGAACGGGCGATGCAACGGAATATTTTTGAGCCGGATGCCGTACGCGAATTGGTGAGCAGCCATAACGCCGGTGAGAATCATGACGAACGGATCTGGTTCCTGTTGAATTTTGAGATCTGGCAGAGACGTTTTATCGACGGCGATTCGTGGGATTTTGCGCCCGTCGCATAGGCGAGATGCTAATGGACACTTCGAAACAAATCGATAGATCGCGGGCTGAAGAGAGTATTTTGCGCGGGCGCGATATCGTTTGTTTTAGTCACGACTGGACCGGGGATCCGCTTTCTAAGACGCACTTGATGCGGGTTCTGTCGAAAGAGAACCGGATACTTTGGGTGAACTCGATCGCAAATCGAAAGCCGACGGCTTCGTCGAAGGACGTTGGTCGGATACTGCGAAAGTTGAAAAGTTTTACGGAATCGATGGCGGAGAAAGAGCCGAATATATTTGTGCTCAGCCCGCTGTCGGTTCCTGCGTATGGCAGCAGCTTTATCCGCAAGTTTAATGAGCGCCTGTTGATATCGCAGGTGAAGGGGGCAATGAAGAAGCTCGGATTCAAAGAACCGGTCAACATGGTTTTTAACCCGGCTGCGGGTTTGGTTGCCGGGAAGATCGGCGAGAAGGAGCTCATCTATTACTGCGTTGACGATTATACTGCATTCACGGGTGCGGCGAAGGGGCTCCGTGGGATCGAAGAAGATTTGTTCAGACGGTCGGACCTAGTGATCGTATCTGCCGAAAAATTGCTGAGAGACAAAGAGAAATTCAACGCGAACACCCACATTATCCGTCATGGAACTGACTGGAATCACTTCCGAACAGCTTTGGACGCGGACGCGAAAGTTCCGGAAGAAATAGCGGGCCTGCCTCGACCGATTATCGGATTCCACGGATTACTGGCCGACTGGGTCGATTTTGAGCTTATCAAGAAAGTGGCCGAACACTTTTCGACCGGGTCGGTCGTTCTGATCGGGAAGTCAACGGTTGATGCGGAGGAGAAGATCAAGGTGCTTAATGGCGTGGCAAACGTACATTTTCTCGGCCGCAAACGGTACGAGCAGTTGCCGGCGTATTGCAAGGGATTTGACGTGGCACTGAACCCTTTTGTGCTTAATGAACTTACGCTCGCGGCTAATCCGCTCAAGGTTCGTGAATATTTGGCTGCGGGGCTAATGACGGTTTCGACCGACATCCCTGAGGTGCATCAGCTGAAGGATTGCTTGGTCGGGACCGACCATGCAGACTTCGTTGAAAAGATAGGTGCCGCGTTGAATAGCGGTAGAAAGCCCGACGAGATCTCGGACGGAGTGAAGCACGAGAGCTGGGAAGCCAGGGTCGAGGAGCTACGGAAGATAATGGCGGTCAGCCGGAAGAAATGAATAGGCGGCGTGCATTTGTTGCGATTCTGCTCGTCGTGTTGGTAGGCATTCTTGTAGCTATGCCCATTGTCGAGCGTTTGCTCGTCGTCGAGCGAGAGGTTGAAAATCCCGAGGCGATCGTGATCATGAGCGGTTCGTCCGAATTCGTGATGCGGGCGAAGAAAGCTGCTGCTGTTTCCCAAGCGATGCCCGGCATAAAGATCTTGTTGACGAACGACGGTGAACGAGGCGGGTGGGATGCCGTAGAACAGAAGAATCACTACTATGTTGAGCGGACGCGGCGGGAGTTGGTTGCAAACGGGGTACCGGCTGAACAGATCGAGATAGTAGGCTCCGTAGCGGGCGGGACCCGCAGAGAGGCGGAGGTCGTCGTAAACGCTGTCTCCGAACGCGGCTATGGGTCGATCCTGGTCATTACGTCTGACTATCATACTCGTAGGACGCTCTGGACTTTTGAGCGGATAGCCGAAGAGAATGGCATAACGGTGCAGATAGGGGTCGTCGGAGCGGGCGACGACACCGAAGATTGGCACGACAATGCGAGTGTAAGGACATTTAGACGCTGGAGAACGACTGCGGCTGAGAGTGTAAAATTGGTGTACTATTGGCTCCGGTATTCGTTTCGAAGATATTAATACTATGACTGATTCGACCGCAGCTCAGGGAGTCGCCAAACAACATAAGTCCGAGGTAACGGCCGGCGAACGTTTTGAGTTTGGTAAGAACTGGACAGCCTTTCTCGAACATCTCGACGATGATCGCATCGAGCGTGCGGAAGAATCGCTCCGTCAGATGCTTGATGTTGCAGATCTTGAGGGGAAGACATTCCTAGATATCGGCTCTGGGAGTGGGCTCTTTTCGTTGGCCGCGAGGCGATTAGGGGCGCGTACCGTATCGTTCGATTT
>JACDAK010000234.1 GCA_013695495.1 Blastocatellia bacterium
ATCCGAGACGACCACGCCAGATCAACGGATTCCGGCCTGAGGTGAAGGATCGCAAAAACGAAAATGGCGTCTTCTTCTACGACGAAGAAGACGCCATACGGAAACCGCTCCATAGAGCCCTTCGAACGTTCGATTGCGAACTTCAGACCATGACCCGCTTTCATCGAGATTATCGCGTAAATATGCGATCCGTCGGTCCAGTTCCTCACCTTGCTCGGCCGTTACGCGAACACTGTCCGCGTCGGCCGCAATGCTGTCCCAGATGTCTCCGACCAGCTTTATCCGCTCGCTAACTGGCAGCTCCAGGATTTCCGATAGTTCGACGCTCATAAAATAAGATTAGCTTTTGCGAGCGATCACAAATTCCTCTCAATAAACTCCGTCATCAGCGTATACATATGGTGCTGCTGGGCGGGGTTAACGATGCCGTGGCGTTGGCCGGGATAGAGCATAAAGTCGAACTGGTGGCCGTGCTTCTGCAGCTCGTTCATCAGCCGCACCGTATTCTGCTGGTGCACGTTCTCATCGATCATCCCGTGTATCAGCAATATCCGCCCGCTGAGATTCTTCGCCGCGTTCAGCACGGAAGTTCTGTCGTACCCCTCCGGGTTCTTCTGCGGCGTCGACATGTACCGCTCCGTATAGATGGAATCGTACAGCCGCCAATCCGTCACCGAACCGCCCGCGATGCCCGCCTTGAAAAGCTTGCTGTGCGTCATCGCAAAGCTCGTCATAAAACCGCCGTAGCTCCATCCCCAAATTCCGATGCGATCGCCGTCAACATACGACAACGACTTCAGATAGTTCACACCATCCTCAATGTCGCGCAGCTCTCCCGGCCCCATCGTCTTATAAACGGGCCAGACGGATTGCTCGCCCTTGCCGCTCGCCGTACGGTTGTCGCAGATCCAAATGATGTAGCCTTTCTGCGCCATCATCTGGTGCCACATATAGCGATTCGCTCCCCAGCTATTCCGCACCGCCGGAGCATGCGGCCCGGCGTAGGTATATTGCAGCACCGGATATTTCTTTGACGGGTCAAAATCGGGAGGCCTTATCATCATCGCCTCCATCTCAAACCCGTCACGCGTTTTGACGGTCATGAATTCAAACGTGCCGAGCTTGAATTCTTTCAACACCGGAACGGGATTGTCATTGATCACCCGGGTCAAACTGCCGTCCGACCTCATCAGATGCTGCTGCTGCGGATTATTAACATCGCTCCACCCGTGAACGAACATCGTAAAATCGGAGTTGAACGACGCCGAGTGCGACCCCTCGCCCGTTGTCAGCCGCTGAATCTCGCCGCCTTTCAGCGGAACGCGGTAGATGTTCTCCGCGATGTGGCTGTCCTTCGTCGCCGAAAAATATGCGAACCCCGAAGCCTCGTCTATTCCATGAAAGCTTCGGACTTCCCAGTCGCCGTCCGTTAATTGCCTTATCAGCTTTCCGCCGCGGTCGTAATGGTAAAGGTGCTTCCAACCGTTACGCGCCGATTGCCACACCGCCGAGCCATCCTGCAAGAATGCCGGATTATCATAAACCTCTACCCACGCAGGCGTCGTTTCGGTAAAAAGCTTCTGCGTTTTGCCGTCCAATCCTGCCGCGTTTACATCCAAAAATGTCTGCTCGCGGTTGAGTGCCTGAAAGATGACGTTGCGGCTATCAGGCGCCCACGCTACGCGGCCGATGAGCACGTCGTCGGGCTGATAGCGGCTGAGGTCCACGAACTGCACCGAATCGCCGATCCGCTGCACGCTTGCCGGCAGACGATCGCCGATCACCGGTATCCGAGCCGGGCTGGGTATCACGCTAGTCCGCGAAATATCCGCGATGCCTATCCGCACAAGCGGGTTGGGGTCGCCCGCCTTCGGGTAATTTACCGACTCAATAACCTGCGGCTGCACCGCGTCGTTCGTCACGACAAACTTTGGCACCGGCGCGTCATCCAGCCGCAAAAATGCGATCCTGCTCGAATCCGGCGACCACCAATAACCTCGGCGCCGTCCGCGACCGTAAAGCTCCTCTTCATAAACCCACACGAGTATGCCGTTGTGCACGGTCACGCTGCCGTCACGCGTCATCTGCCGCGTCTCGCCGGTCGCGATCTCGGTCGCATAAAGGTTGTTCTCGCGCACAAAGCTGACCCACCTGCCGTCCGGGCTGAAATCCGCCTCAAGCTCGCGCTCGGGCGTGTTCGTCAGTCGCTTTAACGACCCGACGCGAACGTCATAGACCCAGATGTCATTCGCATGGTCGAGCAATATCGCCGATTCATCCTCGTTGAATCTCAACGCGATCGAATGCGCCAGCCGGTCCGCCTCGCGAGCACCTATCCCCGCCACCGTCGTAAGCGCGTTCGCAAAACGCTGCGTGTCGTAATACGGCCGCACCTCATTGCCCGTCGCTGCGTCCACCCTAACCAGACGCCCCTCGCGGGCCATCTTGAATGACCGCCCGTCCGGCGCCCACACCAGCCGCGAAGGGCTGCCGCCAAACGCAACGCGCTTGCTCGGTTCCGGATGAAAAATATCATCGACCGTGAGCATTCGCTCCTGCCCAAACGCAGCAGAAACCGAAACGAGAACGACCCACAACAGCAGTAACTTTTTCATATTTTCTGTATTTGAGGAGTAGTCAGCTTTTGTTCGTAAGTATAAACCAATACGGAACGCGACCGCCAATTCGCAGTTTGGACGAGTGAACACATTCGTGTATTATTTTTGCGAAATATATTGACCCTTCCCGAAAAGAAAACCTATGAACTCAACAGTACCCGCCGCGAGAGGAAACATCGATCGTCGACTTTACGCGCTCGTCGCTCTGGCATTTGCCGTGCTTATCTTCGCGGG
>JACDAK010000295.1 GCA_013695495.1 Blastocatellia bacterium
CGAGACCGTCCGATTCAACCACTCTCGCACCTCTCCGCGAATCTTAGATTCTAATGTCTTATGCCGTTAAATATCAAGTTGGAGCGGGCTTCGACCGCCGCTCCGCAAAAAACGCCTGCATCAGCGAACGACACTCCGCTTCCATTACTCCCGGGGTGATCTCGATCCGGTGATTCAGCTGCGGGCTGTCACATAATTTAAAACGGCTCGCCACCCCGCCAAATCGCTCATCCGATGCGCCGTAAACAAGCCGCCGAACACGCGCATTAACGAGCGCGCCCGCACACATCACACATGGCTCGATCGTAGAATAGACCGTGACGTCCGGCAGTCGATAGTTCCCCGCAAGCTGCGCGGCCGCGCGGAGAGCCAGAATTTCTGCATGAGCGGTCGGATCAGACAACTCGATCGGCCGATTTCCGCTGACCGCCAGCAGGTCGCCCGCCGGCCCCACAACGCATGCCCCCACCGGCACTTCGCCGTTCGCGGACGCATCTTTGGCCGCCGTCAGGGCGATCGTCATCCACTCTTCATCGCCGTTCGTCATTTCGTTATTTCACCGCACGAATGTCTTGCAACGCAACGCCGAAAGGAATATTCTTGTATTTTGAGTGCAGCGCTCGCCGCCGTCGTGAACCACAATTCCTCGTTGTTATGAAAGAGACTGTTCGGCCCGGCCCGTTTCCGGCCGACGATGATATTCATGATTCCCAAGTGCCTGACTCGTTCAAAGCATTTGCGGAAGAGGTGCGCAAGCGCAATCTGAAGCCCAAGACGTCACCCGTCACGATTCCGCAAAAGCTTTCGCTCTCAGAGTTTAACACCGCGATGGTTCACTTCTATCGCGGCGAGATCCAACGGTCAAATATCTGGCGAAATCGCCTTGACGCTACGACCAACTGGGCGGTGATCACTGCCGGTGCGACGCTTTCATTCGTTTTCAGTTCGCCCGACAATCCACATTTCGCGATTCCTATAAACACGATACTAGTCTCGATCTTCCTCTTTATGGAGGCTCGCCGCTATCGTTATTACGAGGTCTGGGCTAACCGCGTTCGCGTGCTTGAGACGGGCTATTTTGCGCCGATGCTGTCACATCGCACCATCCCGCCCGATAAGGAATGGGCGGATCACATCTCTGCCGATCTAATCTCGCCGCATTTCACCATAAGCGAATGGGAGGCCGTCGGCCGCCGCCTCCGCGCGAACTATTTGTGGATCTTCATCCTGCTCGCACTTTCGTGGACACTCAAGATCTACATCCATCCTTCACCGATACCCACGGTCTCACCGGCCGACCGCGAGCGTTTCTGGCAGCTGCTGTTTGACCGTGCCCAGGTCGGTCTCGCACCCGGATGGCTCGTCATCACGATCGGCGCCGTCTTTAATCTTCTCATTTTTGTCGTGGCTTTCGGCACGCTGAAGCTCCGCGATGCTTCGAGCGAGGTGCTGCCACTCGAAAGCTTTGAGTGGCATCCGCTTAAGCAGGTTTCGGAATGGGCCGGGAGCAATTTGAAACGTCGCAACACGATAAGGCGTTCAAAAAAAGCGCGGCAGAGGATGAGGTCAGTTCATAACACGGACTCGTAAAAATATGAAAGCGATTAAAACACACATTGGGCTACTGAGTTTGCTAACAGTCTTGCTGGTCTCCAGTCTCGCGTCGGGACAGCCGGCCGTCATAAAACCGGCGATGCCCGCAAACGTTTTGACGCATCAACTCGATAGCAAACTGATGGGCCGCGAAATGCCATATCGGGTTATCCTGCCCGTCGATTACGACAAGAACAAGGACATGCGGTACCCCGTGATATACCTATTGCATGGACTGACCGGGCGTTTCAGCAACTGGACTGAGGCTAGCAAGCTCATCGAACACGCCAACGGATACCCCTTTATCATCGTCACGCCGGAAGGCGAAAATGGATGGTACTCGGACAGCGTAACTAACGCCAATGACAAGTTTGAAAGTTACATTATCGGCGAGTTGATTCCCGAGGTGGAGACGCGTTATCGGGTACGCCAGGGCCGTGAGAGCCGCGTGATCGGGGGGCTTTCGATGGGCGGGTACGGCGCCGTCAAATTCGGACTCAAGTATCCTGACAAATTCATCCTCGCGGGAAGCTTTAGCGGCGCATTGGGTGCGGCATCACTTAGCGAGCGGACCGCCGGTCCGGCAATTGGACGTTCGCTGGACCAGATCTTCGGAGGTGCCGACTCAGGATCGCGCAAAGCCAATGATATCTTTGCGATCATTCGCGACGTTTCGCCTGAAAAGATAAAGTCCTTGCCTTTTCTCTATATCGACTGTGGTACCGAGGATTTCTTGTTTCAGAACAACAGAGAGTTCATTTCGCTGCTCGTCGAAAAGAAGGTCCCACACGAATTTCGCCAATTGCCGGGGGCTCACAATTGGGAATATTGGAACCGACAGGTTCAAGAATTTTTGCGAGTAGCAGAGCGGCGGCTAATCAAATAGATGGAGGCGTAAAACAAGTGTAGAAACAACGGCTAAAGCGATCAGCCTCGAGTGCGGTGATCTTGGTGCTCGTGGCATCGGCTGCGATGGCGCAGTCTAAAACTGACGTGAAAAGCGCGGGTGCTGCAAAGATGCTCCTTGGAAAGCATATGTTCGCGCTGCAATGGATCAGCTGGGACTATTTCGGGACTGCGACGGTTACGAACGAACGCGGGCTCTAACAATGCACACGCGAGGTCGAATTTACGTTCAAGATAACGGGTACGCGAAAATATTGGCGGCTTCAGCAGATGGACAACCCCTGCGACGCGGTCGTGGATTATATCGACGTCTTTTTCAGGTAATCACTTATGCGAACCATTCCGATTCTGCTCGTTCTCATCATCGCAACGCTGACCATTTCGGGCCAGGATGCGAAAGAAAAACGCATCGCCGACATTCAAAAGGCCCTCGTTGAGCAAGGCTTTGACGGCTGGTTGTTCTACGACTTTCGCGGCAGCGACCCACTCGCTCCGAGAATCTTGAACACGGAGCGGCTTAGCGGTTCGCGCCGGTGGTTTTACTACGTCCCCCGACAGGGTGAGCCGGTCAAGGTCGTGCATGCGATCGAACCCGGCCAGCTTGATTCGCTACCTGGGAAGAAGCTGATCTATCGCGAGTGGCAACTGCTAAAAGATCAGGTCGGCAAGGCGATGTTCGACCAGGGACGGCCAAAGGGGACCTTTAGGATTGCGATGCAATATTCGCCGAACAACGACATCCCTTACATCTCTCGCGTCGATGCAGGGACAATTGAGATGGTGCGGTCACTCGGCGTCACCATCGATTCAAGCGCCGACCTCGTTCAGCAGTTCGAAGCGGTTTGGACGCCCGAGCAGCTCGCGTTGCACAAAGAGGCTGCGACCAAGCTTCAGGAAACGATCATGGAGACATTCGGCGAGATCCGCCGCCGCATAGCGGACGATATCCCGATGACTGAGATCGACATTCAGCAATGGATGATGAAGCGGCTCGGCGAAAAAGGCCTGCGCCCATCGCCGATGATCGTCGCCGTCAACGCCAACGCGGCCTCGCCGCATTATTTTCCGCGAGGTGATCGAAATTCGCCCATAAAGCGTGGCGACCTCGTGCTAATCGACAGCGTAACAAAGGTCGAAAAGCCTGGCGCTCCGACGGCTGATATTACCTATATGGGGTACATCGGCGAGACAGTGCCAGACGAATATGTGCGGATCTGGAACATTGTGTTCGAGGCACAGCAGGCAGCATTCAACTTCGTCCGCGACGCATTCCGCAACAAGCGCCCGATCACCGGAGCGCAGGTCGACGATGTGTCGCGCGGCGTTATCAGAAAGGCGGGCTACGCCGACGAGTTCCTGCATCGAACCGGCCACTCGATCGGCGAAGAAGGGCACGGTAACGGAGCCAACATCGACAATCTCGAAACTCGCGACTCGCGCCGCCTCATCCCCGGAACCGCCTTTTCCATCGAACCCGGCATCTATTTCGCCGGCAAATTCGGCATCCGCTCCGAGATCGACGTCTACGTCTCAGAGAACGACGCGGTCGTAACTCACCCGCATCAGACGGAGATCTTCCCGATCCTAAAGTGACGGGCTGTCAGCCGTAGAAACACACAAGAGCACGGAGCGATTGTGCAGATCGCTCCGTGTTCTTCGCCTTCGCTGTGATTAAATAAAGCTATGCTCAATTTCGCTATCGAAACGGCTCGCGATGCGGGCCGCATACTTTTGGAAAAGTTCGGACGCATCGACACTGTCACTAAAAAGGGCGATATCAACCTCGTGACCGAAGCAGATCTCGCCTCAGAGGCTTTGATCATCGAGCGGATAAAGTCGCATTTTCCCCGTCATTCGATCCTCGCCGAAGAAGCCGGGAACGCCGTCGTCATCGGCGGCGAAGGCGGCCACAAATGGATCATCGACCCGCTGGACGGCACGACGAATTACGCTCACGGCTATCCGTGCTTTTGCGTGACGATCGCACTCGAAAACGATGGCGAGATCGTGCTCGGCGTCACCTATGACCCGACCCGCGACGAGCTTTTCACCGCCGAAAAGGGAAAAGGCGCCGCCCTCAACGGCAAGCCGATGCGCGTTTCATCTACCGACATACTAGGCAACTCACTTCTCGTCACCGGTTTTCCTTACGACATAAAACAACGCGAAGATTTTGCACGCCACCTTACCGAGCTGCTTCTAAACTCGCGAGGCGTCCGCCGCGACGGCTCCGCCGCGCTTGATATGGCGTATGTCGCCTGCGGCCGCTTCGACGGGTTCTGGGAAGAGGGACTTAACCCGTGGGACGTCGCGGCAGGCAAGATCTTGATCGAAGAAGCCGGCGGCACCGTCACTTATTACGACGGCTCGCAATTCAGCATCTACCGCCCGCCGGTCTGCGCCAGCAACGGCCTCATCCATTCTGAAATGCTCGGTTACCTCAAATAGCTGTTGCCGATAGCCCAAACTCGTGTGTTAAGCTATCCGTTCATTAGTTAACATTATGTCTTGGTTCAAGCGAGATAAACCAAAGATCGACGCGCAAGAAGTCTCCGAAGAGCGCACCGTCAAAACGGAGGGCATCTTCGTAAAATGCCCCGAGTGCGACAATTCGCTATACAAGCGCGAACTGATCGACTCGATGCAGGTCTGTACGCACTGTGGGTATCATTTTCGCATCGGCGCGCCCATGCGGCTAGAATCTCTATTCGACGACGGGAAATACGAAAAGCTTGACGAAGAGGTCACCTCGACCGATCCACTCGGGTTCGTCGACACCAAACCCTACAAAGATCGCATTGAAGCGGCGAAGGCGTCGTCGGGACTCCCGGAGGCGATCGTCTCCGGTTCCGGGAAAGTGGGCGGACATCTCGTGTTTGCCGGTGCGATGGATATGTCTTTCATCGGCGGTTCGATGGGCTCGGCGGTGGGCGAAAAGATCACGCGGCTCATAGAACGGGGCCTCGATCAGAAAGGTGCGGTCGTCGTGTTTTCCGCATCCGGCGGTGCTCGCATGCAGGAGGGAACGCTGTCGCTGATGCAGATGGGCAAGATATCGGCGGCGCTTTCGATGCTTCACGCACAGCGGCTCCCGTTCATTTCGGTGTTGACCGACCCGACCACGGGCGGCGTTACGGCGAGTTTTGCGATGCTCGGCGACGTGATAATTGCAGAACCCAAAGCGCTTATCGGCTTCGCCGGCCCCCGAGTTATCGAACAGACCATCCGCCAAAAACTGCCCAAGGGCTTTCAGCGCAGCGAGTTCCTCCTCGAACACGGCATGGTCGACATGGTCGTAGATCGCCGCGAAATGAAAACCGCCGTTACCCGCGTTCTCGATTTCATGATGAACAAAGAGATCGCCGCAAACGCTTGAACTTCCGCGAATCTCAGGACTATCTCTATTCGCTCGGCAACGAGGTCGAGGCAATGAAGCTCGGGCTTGAGAATATCCGCGCCCTCCTTGCCGCCCTTGGCAAGCCCCACACTAAATACAAAAAAGTGCAGGTAGCGGGCACGAATGGCAAAGGTTCTGTTTGCGTATTCCTCGATTCCATCTGCCGCCGGGCCGACATCCGGACCGGCCTCTACACCTCCCCGCACCTTACCTCTATCACCGAACGCATCAAGATCGACGGCGCCGACATCAGCGAAACGGATTTTGCGAGCCTCGCCACCGCCGTCCGCGAACGTTCCGAGAAAATGCTCGACGCCGGCGATCTCCATTATCGCCCCACGTTTTTCGAGCAAGTCACCGCCATCGCGCTTCTCGCCTTTGCCGAAGCAAACGTCGAACTCGCCGTCCTCGAAACCGGCCTCGGCGGCCGCCTGGACGCCACAACCGCCGCCGAAGCCGAGATCGTCGCGATCACCCGCATAGACCTCGACCACCAGGAATTCCTCGGCGAAACCATCGAACAGATCGCCGCCGAAAAAGCGGCCATCATCCGCCCGGGAACCCACGTCGTCATCGGACCGCAGCGGCCGGAGGTGATGAAAGTTCTCCTCGCCCGATGTGCAGAAGTCGGAACAAGGCCAAAGATGGTATCCGATGCCGGAGAACCCCTCGAGGCACGTCTGGGATTGCCGGGACGACATCAGGACGAAAATGCCCGGATCGCAATGACCGCTGCGCAACTCGTGGAGAGGCTATTAAAGAAACCTGTCTCCGAAGATGTCATCTCACGTGGACTTGAGATCGCGAGACACCCTGGCCGCCTCGAGCACATCGGCAACTTCCTCCTCGACGGTGCGCACAACCCCGGCGGCATTACAGCCCTCGTAACCTTTCTCGATGAGGTCTATAAAGGAACACACATCACCCTCATCTTCGGCGTTATGCGTGACAAAAACGTCCCGGAAATGGCTAAAATAATCTGGCCGCGAGCCGATATCGTAATTCTCACGGAGCCATCAAACTCCCGCGCCATGACGACCGCTGAGCTGAAAAAGCATGTTCCGCCTAACATCGAACCGGCCAACGCCCACTCCACCGACTCTGTGGACCAGGCTCTCCGCACCGCCTATGAACTAACTTCCGATGACGGCATCATCCTCGTCACCGGTTCTCTCTATCTTGTCGGCGAGGTTCGAGGTAAACTGATAGCTGATATCTGTTAGCCAAAAGACCCGAGACTTGAATCTACTCCCGAAAATACCGAAACTATAACGATGCATAAATTAGTACTGATCCGGCACGGCGAGAGCGAGTGGAACAAAGAGAATCGGTTCACGGGGTGGAAAGACGTCGACCTTTCTGAAAAGGGCAGGGAAGAGGCCAAGGCGGCAGGCCTGTTGCTGAAGCAGGAGGGGTTTACGTTTGACGAAGCCTACACCTCAGTGCTCAAACGCGCCATCCGCACGCTCTGGATGATCC
>JACDAK010000306.1 GCA_013695495.1 Blastocatellia bacterium
CCGCAGAGCCTGTTCCGTTGCATCATGCGAAATAACATCGGCCGTGAGCAGGAGACTGTCCACGCCGTTCACTTGCTTCCTCTCTCGTGCTTGAATGACCACACGGCCGGCGGGCCGAGCTCCCGCAATAACGCTATATTCCAAACGTTCGCCTAAAACAAAAGCAATATCTCGAGCAAGCGGCTCGTTGTCAACGTATGGCTCAGGAGTCCTTAACGGTGTCGGCGTAGGTATCGGAACCGGAGTCGGAACCGGCGTAATGACCGGAGCAGGCGGGTCCGGCACTAAAAGCTGCACGCTCGCCAACTTCGCTTCCAACAAATTTCCCCTCGCCGATCTAATTCTTGCAAGTACCGGCAGCCGGTCTGCATCGTTAGAAAGGTTTATTCTGACGTCAGAAAGTCCGTGCGACGCGAAGTAGTCGCTCTGCACGCTAAAAACCGTCGTCTCAAAAACACCGGCTTCAGTCTTAACAGTTTCCACGCCGTTGGACTGTACCGCAACTGCGAAAACACGACCTTTCTCATAAATATTAAACACTCCCGAACCGCCGGCGTGACGTATACGAAAGATCAGCGTCGCAAGATCGAGATGCTGCAGCGGCGCGGCAATGAGGTCACTGATAGATTCGGTCGGAAGAACCGTGGAGTTGTCTATGCTTCTGACATAGAGCGGCAGCCCCGTAGCCGGATCCACAAATACAATGCGCTCCTCATCCAGGCTCATAACCGAGGCGCTGACGAAATCCAACGTCTTATAGCGAGCTCGCAGTTCCAGCGCATCTCTGCCATTCAGAAGGCCGCGCGACACGATGTGTGTTTCCGCGTACGCCACATTCCGAAAACGATCCATCGAAAAGGTATATGTTAGCTTTTCACCGATCCTGAACTGGGTCGGCGATTGCACAACCGATGCAGGCGGCGGCGGAACGCTCGGAAGGTTCTGTCCGTTTACAATGCCCAATGCAGCGAAAAAGACCGCAAGAGCAACTGCACCGCCTACGATGCTCGCGCGCGGAAGCATTCTCGCTCGGAAGGCGTCCAGACGCCCTGATATGGATGGTGTGATCATTCGGTGAAAGTTGTGATCTCGTCGATCATCGTGCGGACGGCCGATATCCTGTCGGGTGCTTTAACGATCGGCCGGCCGATCACGAGATAGTCCGACCCCGCGGCAACAGCCGCACCCGGGGTCATTACACGATATTGGTCATCATTTGTTGCGGAAACTGGCCTGATCCCCGGGGTTACGACCAGCATATTTCCAAGCCCTCTGGTGCCCTTTATCTTCTCAGCCTCGCGGGCCGAAGCAACGACCCCGTCGAAACCACATTCTGCCGTAAGCCGTGCCAATTTCAAAACTTCCGCTGCAGTATTAGCTTCGATTCCGACCCCCCGAAGGGTGTCATCAGACGAACTCGTCAAAATTGTAACCGCGATCAGCTTCGGGGGAACAATTCCCTGTTCTCTGCACTCCTTTTCGACAGCCACAGCCGTTGTCCGCAGCATCTCGCCGCCGCCCAATGCATGCACGTTCAGCATCCAAACCCCCAGCCTAGCCGCCTCGACCGCAGCATGTGCAACGGTATTTGGGATGTCATGGAACTTGAGGTCCAAAAAGACCCTCACCCCTGCCGACGTTATTTCGCGAACCACGTCAGGTCCCGCTGCCGTAAATAATTGCAGCCCGATCTTGAACGCCCCAACCTCGCCCTTCAATTCCCCGACCACCTCTCGGGCTTCCGCGGCCGTAGACACATCCAGAGCAATGATCACTCGATCCTTTGCGGTAATCAGCGTTTCGGATACAGCGGATAGAGTTGTCATTAAGTTCGAAAGTTAGTCCAGATCTAGCGGATTGTGGAATGGCTTGTCCGATTTATCAGCGCGTTTCAACGCTTCCTTAAACTTCTCCTCCAACAGGCGTTCGCGGTCTTTCATCGACGACATTTCCTGCGAGAAAAGCTGCTCTCGCAACTGCTTCTGTTTATTTAGCTCGCCGGCAAGATCCTCGAACGAGCCGTGAATCTTTTTCTTTTCTTCGTGCGCGAGCAGTGCCCCGGTTTGCGCGTCAATCGTTAGCGTCGCCTCGCAACATGGACAAATTACGTTGAACTTTTCCATCAAACTATTCAGCCGCCGGCTTCCTCTTGCCTTCGGTGTTGTCGCGTCCGACCTGAACACCCGCAGCCTTTAATATAACACCCGACGGAGCCTGACTTATTGATTCGATTTGGTCACCCGGTAGAGTGACGACGTTCCCGTTCTTAAGATAAACCTTAATTACCGGATTCTTGCCGTCATGTATCCGCTCGATCTTGCTGAGCGTTGCATGATTGCGAAACACCCGCGTTTCTATCGCCACATCCGTTAGTTGCGCCGTGACATAGGAATTCTCAGGTGCCTCCATTGGAACCGGCTTCGGAAGCGGGCCGTTGCCCGGCTTCGTAGCCGCAGCACGGAGCTTATTGAGACGTTCAAGCTTAGTTTCAATCTGCGTCGGACCCGTCGGTTCCACACCTTCCGGCAGCGGTGGCGGCATCGTACCATCCGGCATCATTACAACTTCGCCCGTCTGAGCGCCGTTCGACTGCAGGTCCGGAGCTGCCCCGTCCGTGATCGGCGCATCCGGGTTTGCTGCAAGCTGATCGGTAGCAGGCACAGCAACGCCCGCACGGTTTACATCATTCGTCTCGGTCATCGTTGACGCGGACGATGAACACCCGATCCCGACGCTCAAAACGCCTGCAAGAAGGAAAAACTTATATATCATTAAACTCTCCGAAGCTTTGCGACCAATGCTTTTTTTGTTTCGGTCCATTCTTCGTTGATTATACTGAAGAAAACGTTGTCGCGAAACCTGCCCTTATCGGTGATAACGTGTCTTCGAAGAACTCCCTCCCGTTTTGCACCGATTCTCAGCATGGCATTGTGCGACTTCTCGTTTAGCACGTCTGTCTTCAATTCCACGCGAACACATTCCCAAACCTCAAATGCGTGGGTCAGCATCAGCAGCTTCGCTTCCGTATTCACGTACGTCCGCTGAAATGCTGGCGAAACCCATGTCCACCCTATCTCGACACGCCGGTGCTCAGGTGTAACGTTACCGAAACGGGTGGAGCCCACGATCTTGTCCGACGCGACATCCCGCGTAACGAAAGGCAGCGAAATGCCGCGACCCTGCTCCGCAAGTGCCTGCTCGACATACTGCGCCATATCATCGGCTGTAGCTATCTCATTCATTGTCCAACGCCATAGCACCGGATCCAACCCCGCCTCGCAGAGTTCCGCAGTATGCTCGCGGTTCATAGGCTCGAGACGGACAAATTCGCCGTGCAGCGTGACAGGTTCGATATCCATAACAAATGAACGGCGGCGCACCCGCCCATAAGTGCGCCGCCGCATATTACAACGTGCGATCACGCATCGTAATACATCGAAAACTCAAGTGGGTGCGGTCGAAGCCGAAGCTGCGTGATCTCGCGTTCGCGTTTGTATTTGATCCATCGTTCGATCATCGATGTAGTGAAAACGTCGCCCTTCAACAAAAACTCGTGGTCCTCCTCCAAGGCAGTCAGCGCCTCATCGAGCGTTCCCGGCAGCGAGGGAACATTTGCCAATTCCTCCGGTGGGAGATCATAAATGTCCTTGTCCAGCGGCTCGCCCGGATCAATTTTATTCTGAATTCCATCCAAGCCAGCCATCAGCAACGCCGCAAACGTAATGTACGGGTTGCAGCTCGGATCCGGCGGCCGAAACTCCAGCCTTTTCGCTTTGGGTGAAGCTGAGAACATCGGAATACGCACGGCAGCGGAGCGGTTTCGCGCCGAATATGCCAGATTGACCGGAGCCTCAAACCCCGGAACGAGACGTTTATAGCTGTTCGTCGTTGGTGCCGCAAATGCAACCAACGCCGGGGCGTGCTTCAACAGCCCGCCAATATAAAACTTCGCCATTTCCGAAAGTCCGGCGTACTGGTCACCTGCAAAAAGCGGCTGGTCGTCCTTCCACAACGATTGGTGCACGTGCATCCCTGACCCATTGTCGCCGTAAAGTGGTTTGGGCATGAACGTCGCGGTGCGTCCGAACTCCGCCGCCGTGTTCTTGACGATGTATTTGAACAACATCAGATTATCGGCGGTATGCAGAAGGCTCGCGAACTTAAAATCGATCTCGCACTGGCCGGCAGTCGCGACCTCGTGATGGTGACACTCAACGTTGATCCCGACCTCACCAAGCGCCAGCGAAATCGCGTTTCGGAGATCGATCAAAGTGTCCAGTGGAGCGACGGGCACATAACCCTCTTTCGCGCGTATATGATAACCCGAGTTCGGGTTTAGCTCGTCGCCGGTCCGACGCGAATTCCAATGCCCTTCTTCGGAATCGATGGAAAACCCCGCAGATTGCTGATCGTTGTGAAATGAAACATTGTCGAAAATGAAGAACTCCGCTTCCGGGCCAATAAATACCGTGTCAGCGATGCCTGTGAACCTAAGATAGCTCTCCGCGCGAACCGCCACCGACCTCGGATCGAGCCCGTAACCTTCTTTCGTCATCGGTTCTACCACGTTCGCTATTAGACAAAGTGTCGGCTCATTCGTAAACGGATCCATCCAGAACCGCGACGTATCGGGCACGAGGATCATGTCAGATTCATGTATCGCAGCCCAGCCTCGCAGCGACGACGCGTCAAAACCGTACCCGTCTTCAAAAGCGTCTTCCGTCAGGTGCAAAATCGGATAAGTGAGGTGATGCCACGCTCCAAGCAGGTCAGTAAAGCGAATCGAAACAAATTTCGCCCCCTGATCTGAGGCGTAGTGAAGTATGTGCTTTGCGTTCATTCGATCTCCTTTGAAAATAGTTGGGAATCAATAGCGATGCTAGGGCAAATCCCGTGCCCGCTTCGCCGTTCATTTTCCATCCTTTAATACCGATCAAACAATAGCTTTCACAGGCGTCGGACGCAACTCCCTCACAATCCACTATCTACACTTTTGTAACGAACAGCCACACTTACCTACATTATTGTAAGATACATCCAAGTCAAAAGCATACGGTCAGGCCGCGGCATAATAGACCTACGTGTTATTTGGAAGGGCTAGCGATGTATCGCACAGTAGTCGCGGGGCTCCTGGCCGGGTACGAAGCGCCGGGGTTCACGGATCGGACAGTGCACCGAAGCGCGCAACCCGTTTGCCGGACAGATCGAAAGGAGAACCGTTCGTACCTGAGAACCGGCCGCCGAGGATACGTTGCTATTAGTAGGCGGCGAATGCGCCTGCTGCTCAAGCTTTTCTTGCCAGGTCTCATTTATAGGGGTCGGATCGGGCTCGGGCACGAGGTCAACTGGATCCAGATCGTCGTCGTTGGTGATTAACTTTCGATTGGGTATGGTTCCCCCAATGAAATACTCAACACGTTTGAATTCCGTCGGAATGTCGGTCACGAATATTTGCTTCACAACCGGTTCATCGATAGTCGCCCACGCCGGATCATCATAGGACGCATCCGCAGGCGAAGGAGCTGCTTCGGGTGCTGTGGCATCTGAGACCGTTTCCGTTCCGTCCAACTCCTGCACCAGCGAACCATCTCGAATATCGATCTCCGCCTTACGGACCATCGCCGGCATAGCCCAGTCGCCGCTCCATTCCGGGTGAAGCTTTAGCGCGTCACGCATGAAATCGGCCCATATCGGCATTGCCGAGTCCGACCCTTTCAGGCCGAGATCATCGTTATTATCGAACCCGACATAAACAACGCAAACAAGTTCCGGAGTGTACCCCGCGAACCATCCGTCGCGTGACGTGCCGGTCTTGCCGGCAATGCCGGACTTCCCGTCAACGTTCTTTAGGCCCCACGCCTGTGCCGAAGCGGCAGTTCCGCGATTGATGACATCCTTCATGATGTCATTCATTATGAAAGCCACCTCAGGCCGCAGAACGTTTTGGCGGTCAGCCATCGGAGCGACGGTTGTCGTGCCGTCGCCTTTCGTTACCTTTGTGATCGGCATCGGCAATACCCGATCTCCCTGATTCGCGAATACAGAAAAGCCCGTTGCCACCTGCAGCGGAGTCGCTTCGGCGGTTCCTAAAGCCATTGACGGATACGCCCGTTCCACTCGCGGCAAACCTGCACGTGCCGCCAAATTCATAACGCGGCCGATATTTAGCTGCATCGCCAGGTCCACGGTTATAGTATTCTTGCTTCGGACCAAAGCGTCTCGAAGTGTGATCTCCCTGTTCGAGAAACTATCACCGTAGTTATTGGGCGCATACGAATTGTTATCAAAGGTAAACACCTTCTTTTCATCCTTGAACACCGTCGCGGCGGTAAAGACTCTTGATGCCGGCTCGTACGCGGAGTTGATGGCGGCAGCGTAAACGAACGGCTTGAATACCGACCCTGGCTGCCGCATAGCACTCGTTGCACGGTTGAACTGATTATCTAGATAGTCTCTGCCGCCGACCATGGCCACTATTTCGCCCGTCTTCGGCCGAATGGCGACAAGGGCGGCGTTGAGGTTCCCGGGTTTTTGTTTCTTATAAAGCTTTTCGATCTTTGCCAGTCTTTCGGAGACAGTCTTGTAAGCGATCCGCTGAAGATCGGGGTCGATCGATGTGTATACCCTAAGGTGTTGAAGAGCCTCAGGGTCACCCACGATCTTGGGCAGTTCATCGACGATATATTGCGAGAAATAAGGCATGCCCTCGAGGGCGTCCTTTGCCGAGACCACCCGAAGCTCAAGCGGCGTATTCCGTGCATTAAGATACTGCTGCTCCGTGATCGTTTCGGTCTCGCGCATCGAATCGAGGACCTGATTACGCCGTTCCCGCACGCGTTCGACGTTCTTATAAGGGTTATATCTATTAGGGCTTCGCAATATCCCCGCCAGAAAAGCGGACTCCGGCAAAGTCAATTGCGATACGTCCTTCCCAAAATACGACCCCGAAGCCTCACCAACGCCATAGATCGCAACTCCCGTCTGCTGCCCCAGATAGATCTGATTCGCGTATAACGTAAAGATCTCTTCTTTCGTCAAGCGTGTCTCGATTATTATCGACATGAACGCCTCGGTGATCTTGCGTTCGATCGTCTGCTCATTCGTGAGGAAAAGGTTCTTGACGAGTTGCTGCGTGATTGACGAACCGCCCTGATTCGCGATCGGCGAATCATCTTCACCCTCATAACGTCGCCAAAGGGCGCGAGCGATACCACGAAAATTCACGCCATAGTGATCAAAAAACGCGCGGTCCTCGGTAACCGTCATCGCTTTAACCAGGTGCGGCGGAAGGTCAGCAAACTTTACGGTCGTACGGCGGCCGTCGCCTTCTCCCGCGATAGTGCTGAGTATCTTAGGTTCCAGGGCCGCAGTTTTCATCTCGATCGAAGTGCCGAGATCGGTTATCTTTGCGACCGCCTTCAAGTCGTTCGAAAATGTAACCTCCAGCGTCTGATATACCTTCTTACCGTCGATAATTCCGGTAAGGCCCGGTTCTATCGTCAATTTTGCGGACTCAAACGAATAGCGACTGCGGTCAGCATCTGCCCGGTTGTTCTTTTCGATATATCCTGCGGATTTGAGATACGCGATAAGCTCCAACGGCGTTATAGCTTCATTTTCGCGAAGCGTCTTTGGAGCAGAATATATGCCCGCGGAAGCGGTAAACACATCCCCGCTCAAAAGCCGGCGATCGACCCGATCCGAAAATTCAAACCAGTAATAAGTCAGCGTGAAAAACGAGGCAAGCAGAAAAAGGGCCGCCAACGAGAACGTCCATCCGTTAAAGATCTTGCGCAAGATTCGGCGCACGCGTGAAGGCGGCGGTGAGCGGTAAGCCGACACGCGCCTGTTGCTGTTCGCCGCAGGCTTATTACGCTTACTTCTCGAATCGTTTGGGGTTCGCATGGTGTGGTTCGGTCCGAAGAAGTTAGTGGGCTTTCACGATATGGCCGTTGCCTTGTAAAATTCTATAAGGTTTGCGGGGCTTATGTCCACAAGTTTCATTCTATGAATACACTGGTCACCGGCGGCTCGGGCTATCTCGGCACTTTCATTCGCGATTATTTCACGGCGGATAATCTCTCGCGGCGCTCCGGACTGGACGTCACCGACCCCGATGATGCGTCGATCGCCGGCGACTACGATCTCGTGATCCATCTCGCTGCACATCTCGACAAATCGCCCGAAGCCGAAAAACGAGTTTTCGCCACAAACATCGACGGAACGGTCAACGTTCTGCGGTCGATGAAGAAAGATGCTGTCTTCATTTTTGCATCTACAAAAGATGTTTACGGCAGGTTTGCCGACAACCATCGTCTAGTGCCCGAAACATGTGAGACTCTTTACAACGGCCAGTCTGCCTTCGAATGGTCAAAGCTGATCGCAGAACGCTACGTCGAGTTTTACGCTCATAAAAATCAGTTCCGTTCATGTATTTTCCGCGCATCGACAATTTATGCTCCTGACAGCTTTGGCAATCTCCCCAGCTTTGTCGGTCACTTCCTAAATACCATCCAGCGGGGCGATACGCTTACCATACCAGGCGGTGGTAGGCCCGTTCGAGACCTTCTCTATGTTGAAGATTTAGCACAAGCATGCAAGGCTTTTGCTGATTCGATCATCCGGCATGGCCTCTACAATCTCGGCGGCGGGCCAAATAATGCTATGT
>JACDAK010000324.1 GCA_013695495.1 Blastocatellia bacterium
CGGTCGCGGTTATTACGTAGCCGCCCGCCGTGACGTTAACATTGCTTACCGCCGCAGTTGATTGACTAGCGTTGCCAATGCCGGAGGTCGACGACACAATCAGTCCCGTTGTGATCCCCGGGAGCGAAGAACTTGGCGTGGGTACGATGATCGAACCGCCAACGCTCGGAAGTTCACCGGAGTCCCCGGCGGTCATGGTCGTTTCGCCATAAAGAATTACGCCGGCAGCGCGCCCGCCGAATTCACGGTCCTGCGCGTCAATGCCTATCGCAAAAAAAACGAGCATCAACGCGATGCTCAAAAAATGAGTTGTTCTACCCTTGTTCATCATAAACGTACTCCTTACATACGATCTCGTAACGGAAATGGAACAAAAATGGTTGTTCAGCATCTTGCTTTGCAAGACTTATTCCAAACACCGCTACTCAGGCGGGTTATGTTGCAAGGGCGCCGAGATTTATGGATGCGACTTTGCAACTATTTTCATTTGTTTTTGGCCGCGGTGTTGCACCCGTGGGGCTTTTCGCGCTTTCATACTGGTTTTGGGAGATAAATTAGGTTGAACCAAGAACACAAAGAACTGCCAATAGGCATTTTTGACAGCGGCGTCGGCGGCCTCACGGTCTACCGGGCGTTGCATGACCGCTTGCCCAATGAGCGCTTTATTTATCTCGGCGACACGGCCCGCGTGCCATATGGGACAAAGTCGCTTGCGACGGTGGAACGGTACGCGCTTGAAAACTCTCAGTTTCTAACTTCGCGCGGGATAAAGATGCTGGTGGTTGCGTGTAATACGGCATCGGCTCTCGCATTGCCGAAGATCCGGGAGGCGATCGGTATCGATGTTGTTGGCGTTATCGGCCCCGGCGGGCGGCGAGCTGTGGAGGTTGCCGGCTCGAAAGGCCGGATAGCGGTGGCCGCCACTGAAGCGACGGTCCTCAGCAATGCTTACGCCGACGCGATCAGGCGTGCCTCGCCGGATGCCGAGTTGATCCAGGCGGAGTGCCCGCTCTTTGTGCCGCTCGCGGAAGAGGGCTGGACCTCAGAGCCTGAGACCTTTTCCATCGCGGAAAAATATCTCGCAGGCATTCGCGCGTTCGGGCCCGATGCCCTTGTGCTTGGCTGTACCCACTACCCAATTCTGCGGGACGTCATTCAACAAACGGTAGGCGCAAATGTTAAGCTAATCGATTCGGGTGAGGCGACGGCAGTAGAGGTGGCAGAGCTTTTGGAGGCAAAGAACCTCGCTAGCGCCACCGAACCGTCGGGCAAGCGGCGGCTTTGCGACGACCTCGACCACTTTTTCGTCACTGACGCGGCTGAACGGTTCGGGCGAATCGCCGAACGCTTTCTGGGTTCGACGCCGTCGAAGCTTGAAGCTGTGGAGGTGTTCGGTTACGACAAACTGAGTAAACAATGACATATATACGACCAGACAATCGGGCCCTGGATCAGATCAGGGCGACCAAAATTACTGCCAACATTTCTCCGTATGCCGAAGGTTCGGCGCTTATCGAGGTGGGCGGGACTAAGGTGATATGCACCGCGTCGGTGGAAGAGCGCGTGCCGATCTTTCTCCGCAACAAAGGCATCGGCTGGGTGACGGCAGAATACGCGATGCTGCCGCGAGCGACGAACACGCGCACTCAGCGCGAGACCCAGCGTCCGGCGGGACGCACGCAGGAGATCCAACGGTTGATCGGTCGAAGTTTGCGTGCGGTTGTGGATACTAAACTGCTCGGAGAACGCCAAATCTTTATAGATTGCGACGTGATACAGGCAGATGGTGGAACCCGCTGTGCTTCGATAACCGGAGCCTACGTCGCGCTTGCCCTGGCATGCCGGCGGCTGCTGAAACAGAGCCTGGTCAAGACATCGCCCCTCTTGAGTGAGGTTGCTGCGGTAAGCGTGGGGATAGTTGAAGGGACGCCGGTCGTGGATCTGGCTTATGCCGAAGATTCGACAGCGGACGTGGACATGAATATCGTGTGCACGGGGGCGGGGAAATTCATCGAGATACAAGGAACGGCCGAGCGCGAGCCATTTTCGCGTGACGCAATGGATGAAATGCTCATTTTGGCAGAGAAAGGGATCAACGAACTTTTTGAGATACAGCGTCGCGCGCTGAACAGCTAAAACGTATGGCGAAAACATTCGAAGGAAAGACCGTGATCGTCACGGGCGGAACGCGGGGCATCGGAAAAGCGATCGTTCAGGAACTCGCGAGCCGCGGGGCAAACATGGCGTTCAATTATGCGCGCAGTGCTGACGAGGCTGAGCAACTCACGTCCGAGATCAACGCCGGCGGCGGCAAAGCGTTTTCGATGCAGTGCGACGTAGCGGACACGGCGGCCTCGGCGGAGTTCGTCAAAGCGGTTACCGCGGAATTCGGCACGGTGGATTTCCTTGTAAATAACGCAGGGATCACGCGCGACCAGCTTGTTATGCGGATGAAGGAAGAGGACTGGGACGCCGTTATCGACACTAATCTGAAGGGTGCCTGGAACTTTTCCAAAGCAGTGC
>JACDAK010000329.1 GCA_013695495.1 Blastocatellia bacterium
CTCTGCGCGATCCGGAGCGGGCGATGGGTGCGGTAGATGAAATGTTGAGCGAATATGCAAAGCGGCGAGCGTTCCTAATCCCCGAACTGGACAAGATCGACGGGATCTCATGCCCGATGCCCGAGGGGGCTTTCTATGCCTTTGTAGATGTGAGGGATTTGCTCGGTGACCGGTTCAAGACCTCAGCGGACTTTGCGGAGTTCCTGCTCAAAGAAGCATTCGTCGTCGTAACCGACGGAGCAGGTTTCGGCGCCGAGGGCTTTCTTCGTATCTCTTACGCAAGCTCGATGGCGAATCTCGAGCGAGCTATTGAGCTTGTTAGATCTAAATCATATGCATAAGCACGCCGTAATCGTCAATTAAAACGTTGGTACAGAGTTGACATCACACAAGTGAACGTTGCCTTCAAAATATGTCGTTAAACGAAAATGGGTTCCGTGACGTTTGTATCGTATAGTCTAAGTCTTTAGGCAAATTGGAAATTGTCAGCGATAAAACCCGAGGCGAAGGTCTGGCCGATCAAATTGAGCGCCGACAATGTAACTATTACGAGTGCTAGGATTTGCTTGAAATAAGGTATAAGTTTCATCGATTTATCGAATTGCGGTTGAAGTCCTAAAATGCCCAAAACCCTTTCCCGAACAAGCTCGAGAAGAACGCTAAATATAAGAGGGAAATTACGCTAAGTATAGCGAATATGTACTTATCCTTACTAAAAATGGAAAAGAGAATAAAGATCGGGAACATGGAAAAAGTATAACGCGGAATGCTAGCCACAAACGTGACGCTAACGATCAGCAGCCAGTTGACTGGAATCGAGGTCGAGTAAACTGGTCGCATAGTAAAGATTGCCGCGATGCCTGCCACGAGTCCAAGCACGATGAAAGTCAGTTCCTGAACTCCGGCCAGTATGCCGTCACCACCTGTACGCTCAAGCTGGCCTACTGCAGCTTGGACTCCGTCCCAGGGCGTAGTCGACGATATATAGAAAAACTCTTTCCGTATTTCGATGAAAGCGAATGGGTCTCCAGCGATCGAATAAATAACTGCCAAGTAAACAAAGAACCCTGCAGGGATTAAGCCAATCAAGAGCCAGCGGTTGTCCCACTTTGCGCCCTTGGAGATCTGATAAACGACTTCTACACCCAACGCTGGCACCAGGACAAGTCCGTTTGCACGAGTCATGCATGCGAGAATTCCAAGGATCATCGCGACGAGCCATCTATCCTTTCTCGCCGCATAAATACATCCGACCGAAAGAGCCAAAAACAATCCCTCAGTGTAAGGAATATGGAGAAAATAGCTGGTCGGAAATATGAGCAGAAACCAAACCGCACGACGGGCTTTCTCCCGACCATGTTCAAGGTCAGCGAGTCGATAGAGTATGATCGCCGCTGCTACGCTCGCTAACGTAGCAACAATGAAAGCGCTGTAAACATAGTCCTGAGTGACGTAGGAAAACCCGCGAATCAACCACGGGATCAAAGGGTAAAATACAGCAAGCCGCTAAGTTCGCATTCGGCGGAGCCGTTCGAGTCAATCAACTCGAAGAGATCACTACCCACCCGTCATCAACAAGCCAATTTCTTCAGGTGAGGTTGTTTTGGGATCGACTTCGGCGGCTATTTTGCCCTCTCGCATGACGATGAGGCGGTCGGCGAGGGCGGTTACCTCTTCGAGCTCGGCTGAGACGAGGAGGACGGCGACGCCGGCGTCGCGCATTTCGATGAGCTTGCGGTGGATAAACTCGATCGCACCGATATCGACGCCGCGCGTCGGCTGTGAAACGAGCAAAAGTTCGGGTTCAAGTTCAAACTCCCGTCCGATGATCAGCTTTTGCTGGTTACCGCCGGAAAGCGAGCGTGCGGGGAGTGTTCGCACGGGCGGTCGGACGTCGAATTTTTCGATGATCTCGCCGGCGAGCTTTGCTACGTATTTCTGATCGATCATCCCGGCGGACGACACCGGCGGCCGGTAATGTGAACCGAGAACCACATTCTCTGACAGGTCGGAATTGAGCAGGAGCCCGCGGCGGTGGCGGTCTTCCGGAATGTGGCCGATGCCGGATTCTTTTAGCTGGCGGGCGGACATCGCGGTCACGTCGCGGCCCTTTAAATTCACGGTTCCTGCGACCGACGGCCGCAAGCCGGCAAGAGACTCGATCAGTTCGGTCTGCCCGTTACCCTCGATGCCTGCGACGCCGACGATCTCACCGGCGCGCACTGTGAAGCTGACGTCTTCGACCGCAGTGCCATGCTTGCCCTCGACACGCAGTCCGGTAACTTCGAGGACCACGTCAGCAGGCGACGCCTCGCCCTTTTCGACCCGAAGCAAAACGTCACGGCCGACGATCAAACGTGCAAGATCGGCGGCGGATGTTCCTGCCGTCGCGACTTGTGCAACGGTCTTGCCGTCGCGCATCACGGTGACCTCGTCAGAGATCGCGAGCACCTCGTCCAGCTTGTGCGTGATGATGATGATGGTCTTGCCCTGCCCTTTCATCCGGCGGAGGATGCCGAAAAATTCGCCTATCTCCTGCGGCGTGAGCACGGCCGTGGGCTCATCGAGGATCAAAAGCTCCGCATCCCGGTAAAGTGCCTTCAAAAGTTCGACCCGCTGCTGAGCGCCGACTGAGAGATCCTCGACAAGAGCATCAGGGTTGACGCCGAGCTTCAGCTCGTCGGAGAGTTTTGCGATCTCTTTTTTTGCCTGCTCGAGGTCGAGATTCAGCGTCGAACCAGTCTCGGCTCCGAGTATGATATTTTCCGCAACAGTCATCGTGTCGACCAGCATAAAGTGCTGGTGGACCATACCGATACCGAGGGCGATAGCGTCGTGCGGGCCGCGAATATCCACTGGGTTCCCGCGGAACATGATCTCTCCCATGTCCGGCTGATAGAAACCGTAGACGATCTTCATGATCGTCGATTTGCCGGCTCCGTTTTCGCCGACGACCGCGTGGATCGTGCCGGCTTCGACCGTGAGCGAAACGTCGTTATTCGCCACGCAATCACCAAACGCTTTCCTAATGTTTCTGACTTCCAGCATCCGTGTCGCCTAGTTAGCCATCGCGTCCGTGACCTTGATCTCGCCTTCGACGATCTGCGTTCGGGCTTTCTCAACTTGTTCGATCACACTATCCGGAACGAGTCCCGCGTTGTTGTCGTCCATTGCATATGCAACGCCGTCTTTGTCGAGGCCGAACACGTGAAAGCCGCCTGCGAAGTTGCCCTCCAGCACCGACTGCACCGCGTCAAAAACCGCGTTGTCTACGCGTTTGACCATTGAGGTCAGTACGAATCCGGGCTTCACGCCGTTCTGATTCGAATCTACGCCGATGACGAAACGGTTCGGCTGGCCATCGGGGTGCCGGCCGTACTGTTCGACCGCGTCAAACGCGCCGAGGCCCGAGTTGCCCGCTGCGGTGAAGATAACGTCTGCTCCCTTCTCTATCTGCGACAACGCGAGCTCCTTGCCGCGGCCGGGGTTGTTCCAGGCGTGATCGGTCACGCCGACGTAATTCGTCTCGATGCGAATATTTGGGTTGATCGCCCGCGCTCCTTCTTCATATCCTTTGTTAAAGCGGTGGATAAGCGGAATGTCCATCCCGCCGAGAAACCCCAGCACGCCGGTCCGCGATTTCGAAGCGGCGATCATGCCTACCAAATATGAGCCTTCGTGTTCGCGAAAGACGAGCGACGCGACGTTCGCTTTCGGCGTTTTGCCGTCTGCTTCGAAGATGACGCCGTCGACAATGGCAAAGTTGATGTTCGGGTAATCGGTCGCGACCCTCTGCATTATCGGTCCTTGCGCGAAGCCGACACCGACGACCAGATCGAAATTCTTTTCAGCAAAGGCACGCATCGCGGGCTCGATGGAGGTCGGGTTGCCGGGCTCTACGTCGTAGAGGCAGATGCCCAGTTCCTTTTCGGCACGCTGTGCTCCCTCCCATGCGGCGGCGTTGAACGAACGGTCATTCTTGCCGCCGATGTCGAACACGATTCCGACCTTCATGTTACAGTCCTGTCGCCCGGCTGCGGCCTCAAGGTCGCATCCTGCGAATATGGCAGCGGAGAAGACAATAATGGCGATAAAATGCAGCTTCTTCATTCTCATTAGATTACATCTATTATCAGAATAGATGCCACAACCGGTTCCGGAGTAATGGTGTAAGCGGTTTGGAATGCCGCAAGCACTGTGGCGCCCTGCTCATCGGTTCGACAATATATCTCGCCAAGCAGATCACCCTCTCTGACCTCTTCGCCGACCTTGACGTCGCATCGAAAACCGACAGCATGATCCACGTCGTCCTCAGCTTTAAGGCGGCCGCCGCCCAGTGCGACCACGCCGTCGCCGATCGCTAGTGCGTCGACCCCCGAAATGTAGCCTGGGGCGGGAGCCTTGATCGGGACACGTACGAGACTTTCTTCAAAAACGCGTTCGGGCTTTTCGCACACCTTGGGATCGCCGCCCTGAAGTTCGCAGTTCTTGCTAAATTTTGCAAGGGCTTCGCCGCTGTTGACCGCCTCTTCGACTCGGCTGCGGGCCTTATCCATGCCCCCGGACAAGTCGCTGAGCACGAGCATGTGGGCAGCAAGTTCGAACGATAACTCGGCAGTATCGCGCCACGCGGGCTCCGTCTCGCCTTGAAGGATGCGGACACATTCGTAAACCTCAAGCGCGTTGCCGACGAAGGCGCCCAGCGGCTGTGCCATGTTTGAGATGATTGCCTGAGTTTTAACGCCAAAGGCTTCGCCCGTGCGCACCATCGCGGCGGCGAGATCCCGGGCGTCGCCTTCGCGCTTCATGAACGCCCCGCTGCCGGACTTGACGTCAAGGACAAGCGCGTCGAGTCCCTCGGCAAGCTTTTTTGACATTATCGAGCTGACTATCAGTGGCAAATATGGCACAGTCGCCGTCGCATCGCGGAGCGCGTAGAGCTTTTTATCTGCCGGCGCAATATCGGACGTTTGGCCGGACATTGCGTACCCGCACATTTTCAGAACTTCGCGGAATCCTTCGCAGGAAAGATTTACGTTGTAGCCGGGAATGGATTCAAGCTTGTCGAGCGTACCGCCGGTGTGGCCAAGACCGCGTCCTGAGATCATCGGCACCGTTCCGCCGCACGCAGCAACTATGGGTGCTATAACCAACGACGTTTTGTCGCCAACGCCGCCTGTTGAATGCTTATCGACCTTGGGCCCTTCGATGCCGCTGAGGTCGAGGATCACGCCGGAGTGCAGCATTGCGTAGGTCAACGCGTCTTGCTCCGCTTGGCTTAGGCCGCGCGTGAACATCGCCATTAGCAACGCGGCCGTTTGGTAATCTGCCCACGAATCGTCACAGACCCCTTCGATGAAGGAGTCTATTTGTTCCCGCGTAAGCTCGGCGCCGTCGCGTTTTGCTTCGATTATCTTTTGCGGCCGCATCAGTTTAGAAAAAAATGAAAGCTGTCCAAGTTTCGCACAAGGACAGCTTTGGTGTCGATTGCGATGTGATTTCGTTTAAGGCTTGTGAAGGAGCACAGTAGCGTCCGCACGGACCGCCCGCCCCTCGCCGACCGCATCAACGCCCTCGCCGGTCTTCGCTTTTACGCTAATGTTTTCGGTTTCGGTTATTAGTATCGCGGCGACGTGGGCGCGGATGCGGTCGATATATGGCCGAAGCTTCGGGGCTTCGAGGTGTATCGTGCAATCTGCATTTCCAAGCTCGTAGCCGTGTTCGCGCATCAACTCTGCCGCTCGCTTCAGAAACACATGGCTCGACGCATCTCTCCATCGGTCGTCGGTGTTAGGAAAGTGCGCACCGATGTCTCCCAGAGCAAGTGCACCGAGGATCGCATCTGTCACCGCGTGGAGCAGCACGTCCGCGTCAGAATGACCCTCAGAGCCAAGATCGGATTCGATCTCGACACCGCCGATGATGAGCGCGCGGCCCTTGATCAGGCGATGTATGTCCGTTCCGAACCCGACGCGAAACGTCATTTGCCCTCCTCATCGCGCAGCAGTGCTTCCGCGATTATCAGGTCCTCAGGGTGCGTGATCTTGATATTGCACGGGCTTCCGACGACGGCAGTCACCTCGTAGCCTTGCTCTTCGACCAGCGAGCTGTCGTCGGTCGCGACCTCGGCGGCATCAGCGTTCTCATAGGCGTCCAAGAGTATCTCGAGATGAAACGCCTGCGGCGTTAAAGCCCGCCGAAGATTTCTGCGTTCGAGCGTGCCGGCGATCTGGTCGCCGTCGATCTCCTTTATTGTATCCGTGACGTGAGCGACAAGGCATGCTGCCCCCGTTTCGTCCGCACGGTGGACGACGCGGGTGATATCCTCAATTGTCACCAGCGGCCTTGCTCCGTCGTGCACTGCAACGATCTTCGTTTCCCGGTCGACCTTTTCGAGTCCCTTTACAACTGACTGTGCACGCGAATCGCCCCCGGCGACGACGGCTGTTAACTTTACGAACTCATGCCCGGCGGCAAGGTTGTGAAACGCATCTATCTGTTCAGCGGGCAGCACGAGGACGATCGCAGTGATCTCATCGCAGCTCTCAAAACGTTCGATCGTGCGGATCACCACGGGCTTTCCTGATAGTTCGATAAATTGTTTTGGAGTTTCTGAACTGAAACGCGATCCGCTACCTGCTGCGACGATAATGGCGGTGTTCATGCTGAGAGACGGACGGCCCTTGGTCTAATCTAGTTCTTCGATTATCGTACGCTGACGCAGTTCGCGAGTGGCCTTGCGAAAGCCCATCGAACGCGAATCGTGGATCGCAACGTTGGATTCGTGATCTTCTTTCTCTTCCCACAACCGGCCAAAGATCATCTTGCCCGCGGTCGTCTGCAGAACGCTGGTTACGGCGATGTCGGCGGTTTTGCCGATCAGCCGCCGGGCGTTGTCCACGACCACCATCGTTCCGTCGTCGAGATATGCGACGCCCTGATTGTATTCCTTGCCCTCTTTCAGCACGAAGACTCGCATCGCCTCGCCGGGCAGAACGACGGGCTTCAACGCATTCGCCAGCTCGTTAATATTGAGTACGGCGACCCCGCGAAGCTGCGCGACCTTGTTCAGATTGAAATCGTTCGTGACGATGACAGCGTCCAGCTCTTTGCCCAGCTCGATCAGCTTGAGATCGACTTCCTTTACAGCGGGAAAATCGGTCTCGACTATCTGAATATCGAGCTTGCTGTTGTTGCGTAGCCGCTGAAGCATATCGAGCCCGCGTCGGCCCCTCTGCCGCTTCGACGAATCGGCAGAGTCGGCGACCTGTTGAAGTTCGGTCAGGATAAAGTTCGGGATGATCAGGCTGCCGCTGAGGAATCCCGTCTCGGCAACGTCTGCTATGCGGCCGTCAATGATCACGGACGTATCGAGGATCTTGTAATCGGGCTTAGCGCTTTTGTCGCTGAAAATGCCGCCGAGCGCCGAGAGGTCGAGATAGTCACCTTTCGCGGCGCCGACCATCAGGCCGATGTAACCCATGAAAAAGGCGAGAGCGATAGTGAGAAAGACCTTCATTTCGCCCGGAACTGTATTGATGTCCTGAGCGCTGATGAGCATACCGATGAGGTAAGCCCCGACGATACCTAATATCGAACCGATCGCCGCGCCGATGAGCGTGCGGAGATTGGCCATGCGCGCCCGCATTTCAAAGGCAATTATCAAAACGCCGACGATCCCGCCAAACACCGTCGAGAAAAGCTTGCGCGGTCCTGCTTCAACTCCGAAAAACTCGTCCAACTGGCTCGCCGTGCCCAGCGGATTCAGCAGAAATCCAACTAGCCCTAGTAGAACAATAAAACCTATTCGGATTGTGAGGATGTCCCACTTCATCGATGAAATTCTATCACGATTATTATAAGGGAAAAAATCGTTCTATTAATCAGCCTAACGAACTTCAGCTCACGTATAACACTTGTCCGTTCAATGCTTTCGACTCGGAAGACAGCAGAAAAACCACAACGCTTGCTGCGTCTTTTGGCGACAGAGCATTCTCTGCCCGAACAAGGCTGCCCACTTCAGCGGCAAAGTTCGTCCGAGACACTACACAATTCACCTTGAAATTCGGCCCCAAAGTTTCCGCGAAACTTCGAGTTTCTTCAGTGAGAGGGTCTTCAGCCTCGGCGTCGCTGAAGTTGCTAATGAAATTTACGATCCGCGCCTTCGGACGCTCCTTCATCAGAGGCACTGCCCGCTCCATGATCTTAGAAAAGGTTGAACCTACGCCGATCTCCAGACAATTAACCAGCAGATCGAGCCGACCGAAACGCTCCTCGACCGGGTCGATCAAAGAGCTTCCACGTTCATTTGTCGAGATATCACCCACCGTTACACCCGCGAGCGTTCCGAGCGACATCATCTCTTCGAGGCCGGTTCGTTGAATGTCTTCGCTGTCGCGTACACCAACGGTTACGAATGCCCCGAGCAACGCGAGCTGCAGCGCAACTGCCTTACCGACAGGGTCGGCCCCGTCAGTAACTAACGCAACTTTTTCGGCGAACTGGTGGACTGTATGAGTGACCATCAAGATGATTTTGACATAACGTTTGCTGCCAGCACATCGCGACTCCGACTTTGCATCGTTTATCGTGTAAAATCGTCACTCTATATGGCGAAACAACCGGCGACGATCTTTGTTTGTCAGAACTGCGGCGGACAATCGCGCAAATGGCTCGGCCAGTGCCCTGACTGTCACGAATGGAACTCGCTTGTCGAAGAACGCTTTCGCCCGGCGGTGCAGGCTGCGGGTGCGGCTACGGGTTTTAGCGGGCGGTCTTACGTATCGAAGCCCGT
>JACDAK010000330.1 GCA_013695495.1 Blastocatellia bacterium
TCGTCGACTTTACGCGCTCGTCGCTCTAGCATTTGCCGTGCTTATCTTCGCGGGTTTCGCGCGCACCTATTACCTGCGCGGCCTCATCACATCGCACGAGATCTCGACGCTCGTCCACCTTCACGGCATAACGATGACGGCATGGGTGATGCTCTTTGTCACGCAGGTCTTTCTAATCTCGAGCAAACGCATTAAGCTGCACATGCGGCTCGGCATCGCCGGCATCGCACTCGCAGCTTTACTTGTCGTCGTCGGCTACCTAACGTCCGTAACGGCGACCCGCGTCGGAACGCCTTCCGCTCCGCCGGACATTCCGCCGCTCGTATTCCTCATCGTCCCGCTCGGCGATCTGCTGATGTTCGTGATCTTCTTCGCGGGAGCTATTTATTATCGAAAGAAAGCAGCAAACCATAAGCGGTTAATGCTCCTTACGGTTATCACCTTGCTCCCGCCCGCGATCGCCCGCATCCCGATCGAATCGCTCCAATCGCTCGGCCCGCTCTGGTTCTACGGCTTCCCAGATGCGATCCTGCTCGGCCTTCTAATTTTCGACACCTGGCACAACCGCCGCCTTAACAAACTCTTCGCCGTCGGCGCTGTTCTGCTCATCGCATCACACCCGCTAAGACTGATCTTCGGCGGCACCGAAATGTGGCAAAACTTCGCCGCGTGGCTCGTTGGCTAGCCCGATAACCTATGATACGTCAATATTTTCGATTCGCCGATCTAATCACACTCTCCGATGATAGAAGCTCATCAGCATCCGCCCCGTAGCCCGCCTCGCTCAATGCTTGCTCCGCTGAGATGCCGATGCGGCGTTTCAGGAGCAGATTTTCGAGCATTTCTTTTTCGGAAAGGCGTGCCGGGTCTTCCCACCGCGGCATCACATCGGCTTCGCCCATTCCCTCGATCCTCAGTGCAAACGTCATCACATCCGCCCACACATCGCCGAATGAGGCCTGCCGGTCACGGACCTTTGCGATAAAACGCGACTCTGATTTCCTGATCGATTCGCCGCTCGGATATCCCCGCGTGTGCGGCAGCAAATAATAGAGCGGCGTCGCCGTGACCGATGCCATGTCCACGCGAAAGCTGTCCTTCACCTTCAGAAACTGATCAAGGTTCGCCGTTTCAAAATCGCCGAACCGAGCGTTTTCGCTCTGCGCGATCCACAGATGGTCGACTGATTCGTCGAACGGCGGTATCGGGTCGCCGTCGAGGTTATATTCGATCTCGATTCCCGCCGCCCACCGCTGCCGAAATGCCGAAAACTCCATCGCCACCAGCATATCAAGCACAGATTTGTTCAGCCCGTCCTGGATCGGGATCGCCGGGTCCAGCTCCGACCTGCCAAACGCACCGATGTCCGCGTTGTTCGCGAAATGGAACACCGGCACAAGCCCGTAAGCATTTTCAACAATGTGCGCCTCGCCCCCTTCGCGAAACGGGACGAACTCCTTCGCATCGGTCAACGCTCCTTCGCTAGACCGCTCCGTTACAAAGCGCTCGATGCGGTCGGCATAGAACAAGTTCAGGCGAGTGCGGCGATCCGATGTCCGCCAATGCTTCGCCGCACGCACGATAACCCCCGGGTTCTCGTCGTCATATACCACCGTGCAGTTCATCGCTTTGTGCGGAAAGATCGCCGCACCGCCATCCGCATCCGGCCATACGATGACATACGCGTCGCCGTTCTTCAGCACCTCTTTATGAACCTCGGCCGCACGCAGCGTCATCCGGTTCCGCCGCCATATGCGGTCGGCCGCCTCTTCCAACCGCCGCGTGCCGGCGCCGTGCGAGCCGAAGCCCGTTATACGCATCTTGTCTCGCACCGCATCGCACACCGCGGGACACAGATTCATCGAAAATTCGCGAAACAGCGAACCGAACGTGCTCTTAAACTTTTCCGTCGCGAACGCAAGGTTGTGGTCCCCGCGATAGTACCGCTCCGTCAGGTCATATCGGCTCGCCGCCTTTCTAAATGTTTTGATCGCTTCTTCTATATGTTCTTTCATTCTTGCTCCTTAAAATCCTGCTGCTCCTGCGCCTTTGCCCGCCAGCGACGCCACAGCAAGGCTTACGGCATCGACCTGGTCGTCGTGCCGCCCCTCGGGGAACCGGCAGACCTCCTCCAAAAATTCGTCTATCCAACTGCCGCGCACCAACACGACCTTGCCTTCCTCTGCACGGCTCGCCCACGGCAGCGCCCGCGTCAACTTGTCCGCATCTGCCCGCACGCTCCTTATGCTCTTCCGCATAAGGCTCCGGTCGCGCAGCAGGTCCTGCACCAGCGCCTGCCCGTGCAAAGCCTTTTCGATCGCGTGCACCGTGTCCTTCTCCTCGGTGATCCGCGCGATCACATATCGCCGCTGATCCGGAAACTCGATCCGCGCCCGAAAGCCGTCCGCGATGTAAAGGTCACCGGTCTTCTCATCCAACGCACATCGGAACGACGCCGTATAATCCGCCGTCGTCTTTGACGAGACCGCAAGGTCATAAGCCCGGCACCAACGCAGCCCAACCGGCGCCCTTTCGACGATCCTCGTGAACCACTTCCGCTTAAATATCCCGCCGTCGCGCGGCACCGGCCGCTGCTGATATAACGCAGAAAACGAATACGACCCGATCTTCGCCTTGATCCTCAGCAACGCCTCGCGGTTATATCGCTCGGGGCAAAGGGCCTCGCCTTCGCCCCGGCCCATGGCGTCAAATTCGGCTCTCGCTTCAACCTCTGCAAGCGCCGGCAGGTTCAGCACGTCCCACTTCTCGCCGCCGCCTCCCATCTCTTTCAAAAGCCTCCCGGCAAGGTCGTCCTCGTGCCATCGCGTCTGGATCAGGATCATCGCCGCACCCGGTTCAAGCCGCGTATAGATGTCGTCGTTGAACCAATCCCATGTCGAATCGCGAAACGCGCGGCTCTCCGCCTCTGCACGATTCTTCACCGGGTCATCGATCACGATCAGCCCCGCGCCGTAACCCGTCACACCCGCGCCCACGCCAACCGCACACAACCCGCCGCCTGCCGCCGTCTCCCATTCGTCAACCGCCTTACGCTCACGCGACATCTCCGCACCAGCCTCTGCAAGCCGTCTGATCTTGCGCGAAAAACGATTCGCGAGCCGCTGGTTATATGAGCCTAATATCACGTTCAATTTCTGATTGCGGATCATCCGCCACGCTGAATATCTCACCGTTACCGTCTCCGATTTCGAGTGCCGCGGCGGCATAAATATCATCAGTCGCCGCGTACGCCCTTCTGTTACTGCCCGCAGCTTTTCATAGATCAGCAACTGGTGCGGCCACGTCCACGTCCAGGCGTTGGCAGTGGAGGGCAGCCACAGTTGAAAGTCCGGCAGTCCGTCGTTCATACATCACCGCAGCACCGCGCCGATCGCCGCGCCGATGGCAACATCGCCTATCCGCTTCCAAACGGACGTCCGCCGAGCCTTCAGCCCGTCGATCAGCCGCTCCTGCGCCGCTATCACCTCGTCCTTCGCCGTGATCGTCTCGTTCTTCGCCGCGAATGCCGCTCGAAGCGCATCGTTCTCGCTCCGCCGCGTCGCATTCAACTCTTCGAGCAGCGACACCGTCGCCCTCTCCGTATCCAGACGCCGACGCAACGCCGCGTTCTCAACCTCAAGCGCCCCTATCAGCTCACGCGATGCGTCCAGTTCACCGGTCGGAGCCTGTCCCGCTGCGCTGCCGTGCCAGCTCAAGAGCACGCCGGGCAGCAGCAGTACGATCAGCGATAATTTCAATTTCCTCATCTTGCCTCCTGGCCGTCCGGCGGACCTCCGCCAAACTCGCCTCCAAAAATTCAACCTTTTGTCGAAACGCGTTCGCGTCGATCTCGAGCCGCCGAGCTCTCTGCTCAGAATGCTCAGCCCTCCCGCGAGCCTCGGTCACCGAACGCTCTAGCCGCCGCATCTGCACGTGCATCGCAACGCCCCAGGCTACCGCCAGCATCACAATGCCTGCACCGACAATGACGTAGATCTTCATCCACAGGCTCATCACTCATCCTCCCGATTCCGTCGCCGGGCCTCACGCTCCTTCATGTGGATCTGCAGCGCGACGTCTATCGCCTTGCCCACCGCAAAAAAGATGATCGGCAGCACTATCGCCGAAATTATCGTGATCAGCGTCCGCATCTCGATCGCCGCCAGCACGGACGTCGCCGTGCTGCCATACGCAATAAAAAAGTTTTTCAAGTCGTTCATCGTTCTCCTCCGTTAACCGCCCTCTCGCGGATCTTTCCAAGTTCAACCTGCCGGTACAGATACAGCAGCATCACAACCGCCGTCGCTCCCGCGACAAAGAACCAAACCTCGCGCGGCAGCCCCGCCAGCACGCCAAACAGCGCCCATCCCATCTGCCACAACGTCGCCGCGACAGTTGTCCACAGCGATTTCGCCCGGTCCGTCCGCGTCGTCACGGCATGCGCCATACGCTCAACCTGGTCATATCTCGCCGCCGCGCTATTTATCTTTTGCTCGACGTCATCGAGAGCTTCGCGGCCTCTAATAAAATTCACGGCGGTTTGCGGCAGGGGCCGGGGATCACAGGCAGGTTGTTCGAGGTTCCTGGCAGGTAGATCTGTGGGCTTTTCAGGTAGGTTCGCGGCCCCCGCCGCATCGCCGCTATCCGCCCGAGTTTCGGGCAAGATTCCGATAGATTCATTCGTAAGCCTTACGCCGTGCACCGTCAGCGGCAGCTTCAGTTCCCATCGCCCAAGTGCGATCTGCATCAGGAAGAACCGCGTGCGATATCGCGTCACGTTCAGCCGCGGGATCGACGCAAGCCAGGCATCGCGGCAACGCACATACTCCGTTATCCACAGCCGCTCAAAATTCGCCGCCGTACGTGCAACCCGCACCCGGTCGCGGATCAGCGCATAAGACCCGTGTGTCATCGAATCGTAGATGACCGCCAGCGACAGCGGCTCGCGAAACCCTGACCCATCACACGCCGCGATCGCCGGCTTCAGGTAACGCTCACGCGCGATCAGCATCTGGGCCTCTCGCATCTCGCTCGTAACCCCCGCTGCACGCAGCGCCGCTTTCAGAGTGGCGTTCCCAGCGGCGCTGGCAACCGACTTAGCCGAGCGGTCACGTAGTGCCGAGAGGCTCGCCGCCAAAACGCCTCTCCCGACGGCGCCGCCAAACTCCAGGTAGCGCTCCACCACCTCGTGCAGAGCACCCGACCGATGTGTGAACTGGCTGATGCCGTACGAAATGCCCGCGCCGTCATCGAGCACCGCGACCGCCGTCGGATCACCCTCTGCCCGCCCGGTCTCAAAGACCCTTACGATCGCCAGCGCTTTCAATATTTCCCGATCTGTAAATATGTGTTTCATAGATGCAACATTCACTTGCGAACGAATCGCGTGTTTGATATTGTGAAACGGACGGACGATATCGGGCGACCTTCATTCAACCTTCTTCGCCGCTTGCATACCGCCCGGCCACACACAGACTACCGCGTCACCACGCAGTCGCCGATAGCGACCTGCACGGCGCGATCGATCGGATCAATTTGAACGAAATAGACGAAAGGAGAGACAGGAATGAAACAGCTATTGGATTTTACGCCACGAGTAAAACTGCGGCTCGGCGAGATAGAACGCATCATCAAGGCGCAGCGCATCATCGTCCCGCCGCCCTCGCGGCAAACGCTGGTGAAGATGTGCGAAGAAGGAATCTTCGAAACCGTCGGCAGCGGCCCGACCGCGCTCGGGTGGCTCGTTTTCGAAGACTCGTTCCTAAAATGGGTGCGGGAGTTGGACGAAACGGCCGACTAGATCATTCGTTTTATTCCTATCATTCGCGGCGTCAAAACGCCCGTTCCCCGCGGCCAACCGTTCGGCTAACCTTGCGAATGTATGAACGACGAAACACAAAACATCGCAGGGAGCACCGACGCAGAGGCAGATCAGCCGACGCTCGCGTCTCCCGAAAGCAACTCCGAGCTCGACGAGCTTCGGCACGAGATCGAGGAACTTAAGACGGCGATCAGCCGGTCCCAATACACGGCCCCACCGCCGCCCGCGTCCATCGACGCCGGTGCCGGATCCGGCCGCACGCCGGGCTACTTGACCGCCGAATCACTTTCGCGGATGACCGCAGCCGAGATAGCAAAGCTCGACTGGGAAGAGGTCCGCACCGTTCTGGCCAACGGCCAATAAAACTTAGAAGGAAATAAACACATGTCACTACAATTCATTCCAACAGTATGGGCGGCGCGGCTGCTCACCTCATTAGACAAAGAACTGGTCTACGGGCAGAACAGCGTCTGCAACCGCCACTACGAGGGCGAGATTCGCAAGGCCGGCAACACGGTAAAGATTGCGTCCGTCGGCGATGTCGCCATCGACGATTACACGCGCAACACCGACATCTCCGACCCCGAGATCCTCACAGATGCGTCGCAGAATCTCTCGATCGATCAGGCGAAATATTTCAACTTTTTCGTCGACAGCGTCGACCGCGCCCAGCAGAACGTCAACGTCCTCGACGAAGCGATGCGCCGTGCTGCATGGGGCCTCCGCGACCACGCCGATACCTTCCTCGCTGAAACAATGGCCGCCGCCGTCCTCTCCGGCAATAAGATCGGCAGCGACGCATCGCCCATCGAGCCCACATCCGACGACGCCTACGAGCATCTTGTCGACCTCAGCGTGCTGCTCGACGAAGCGAACGTCCCGCTCGAGGGCCGCTTCGTCATCGTGCCCGCATGGTTCCACGGCTTGCTGCTCAAAGACGGCCGCTTCGTAAATTCCGGCACGCTGCGTTCCGACGTCGCACTCGCGAACGGCCAGGTAGGCGAGGCAGCGGGCTTCCGCATTCTCAAATCGAACAGCGTCCCCAACAACGCCGGCGAGGCATACAAGATCGTCGCCGGTCATGCGATCGCGACCGCCTACGTCGAACAGGTCCTCGATCTGCAGACCTACAAACCCGAAAAGCGTTTTGGCGACGCCGTCAAAGGCCTCCACGTATACGGAGCAAAGGTCGTCCGGCCAACGTCGCTCGCGATGCTCATCGCGGACAAATAGCCGCCTGGAGCGGCAAGCATCCCTGCTTGCCCCAACTTCCCAATTAAAGAGAGCTGCCCATCCACCGGGCAGCTTTCCTTCTTTAAACTCCCCAAACTTTGCGTTCCGCACGCGATTGCGTGAAAATCATCGTTTATGACTACACGCGTTCGCTTTGCCCCGTCGCCGACGGGTTATCTGCATATCGGTTCCGCACGGACCGCACTTTTTAACTATCTCTACGCCCGCAGCACCGGCGGAAAATTCCTGCTCCGGGTAGAGGACACGGACCTTGCACGCTCAACTGACGAATCGACCCACTCGATCCTCGACGGTCTTGCATGGCTCGAACTCGACCACGACGAAGAGGTCGTTTTCCAATCAAACAACGCCGACAAGCACCGCGCGGCCGCGCTCCGCCTGCTCGAAGAGGGCAAAGCGTACCGCGATTTCACACCGAAAGAAGCCCCCGTCGAAGGCAACATTAAAGACGCCATTAAAGAACGCGCCCGCGCCGAACAAGGCGAAACAACGATGCGGGACAACCCATATCGCGACCTCCCGCGCGATGAGAGCGACAGCCGCGCCGTCGCCGGCGAACCATTCGCCATCCGGTTAAGGGTGCCTGCCGAAGGCCGCACTGCATTCGACGATCAGGTCTACGGCACCCAGGAACGCGACTACGCAGACACCGAAGACCTTGTGTTGCTCCGGTCCGACGGGCACCCGCTCTATAACCTCGCCGTCGTTTGCGACGATATCGAGATGCAGATCACGCACGTCATCCGCGGCCAGGACCACCTCACCAACACGCACAAGCAGATCCTGATCTACGAAGCGCTCGGCGTAACGCCGCCGACATTTGCGCACCTCCCGCTCATCCTCGCGCCGAACAAAGGCAAGCTGTCAAAACGAAAGCACGGTGAGATCGTCTCGATGACGACCTATCGCGACGCAGGCTTCCTGGCCGCCGCGTTCCGCAATTTTCTGGCGCTTCTCGGCTGGTCGGCCGGCGGAGAGCAGGAGATATATTCACTTGACGAACTCGTCAAAAAATTCACGCTCGAAGGCATCCATCGCTCGAACGCGATGTTCAACTTCCACCCGGACGATCCGCGCAAATGGACTGACGACAAAGCCATCTGGTTCAACGCGGAATACATCCGCACAATGCCGCTCAATGAACTGCTGCCCTTCGTCAAAGCCGAGCTGAAATCCGCCAAGCTCTGGCGCGAAGAGTACGATCAAGCAGGCGTCGCGATGTCGGCCGGCATCCCCTCCACCGCCGACCTTGGACCCGACGGCCGCCCCGCCACCGTCGCCGCCGCCATCCCGGAGATCGGCTCACGCGACTGGCTGATCCGCACCCTCGACGCCATACGCCAGCGCTTCTTCACGCTCAAGGATTTTTCAAACCAGGGCCGCGCCTATTTCAGCGAAGACTTCGACTTCGACCCAGCGGCTGTCGCCAAAAACCTCACCAAATTCCCCGACCTTCAAACATGGCTCCCCGAACTGGCCGACCGCTTCGAATCCGAATTCGAATCACAGGCGGAAACACGAGCAGTAGCGAGTGTGTCTCC
>JACDAK010000333.1 GCA_013695495.1 Blastocatellia bacterium
CTTTCATACACCCAACATCGGCCTCCGTGTTGCCGGACCGGTACTTCTTCAGGGTTCTCCCGTCCTGGTGGACGATATTGCAAAGATCGGCATGGCTTCGGCACCTCTGGACTGGAGTTACAAAACGCCGTCATTCGTCAGCTACCCGCTGCTGATCGGCAATCGGCGGATCGCGGTGATGAACTTCACCGACAAGGCTACCGGCGGCTCATTCGAGAAGTCCGACCTCGATCTGCTTCAGGCAATAGCACCGCAGATCGCGGTAGCGATAGACCGTACCCGGCTGAAAGACCAGGCCGGACAGTATAAACAGCTTTCTGTCACCGACCCGCTAACCGGGCTGCTCAACCGCAGATATATGGATCCACGTCTCGCGGAAGAGCTAAAACGTTCAAAACGACACGGTTTTCCCCTTGCTTTGCTGCTGCTCGATATTGACGACTTCAAATCCTATAATGATACCTTCGGTCATCCTGCAGGCGACAGCGCTTTGCGAAAAGTGGCGGAGGTGCTGAAGGCTTCGCTTCGCGGCGTTGACGTCGCTGCTCGCTGGGGCGGCGAGGAATTTGCCATCCTCTTACCTAACACGAAAACTGACGAGGCTTTCCTCATTGCAGAACGCATCCGCGTTGAGGTGGAAACGGCTGAGATGCCAAAACGCCGCATCACTGTAAGCATCGGGATCGCGACCGAATCACCAGAGATCGACACTTCTGGGGAACTTATCCAGGCCGCCGATTTTGCACTCTATGAGGCAAAGAACCGTGGCCGAAACACTGTATGTATTTTCGACGTTGCGTCCGGTTCGATCGATTCGACACCTTAAACTATGCGGATCGGTTCACGTTCCTCATCAATAATCTCCGACACTGAACCTGACGAGTTTTTCGGACGCGGTGACGAACTCGCCAGCCTGCTTGAGTATGCTGCCAAGGGCAAATCGCCCATTATCATCGCTGCACCCCCGCTCGCAGGCACTTCCGAACTGCTGAAACAGACCTTCGATGAGCTATTTCGCCGACACGACGGCATAGTTCCTATCTACTTTTCCGTTAGGCGTGAGGATGGTTCCGCCGAAAATGCAGCCCGGCGTTTTTTCTACGATTTTCTGCGACAACTTGCTGCCTATTGTCTAAATGATGCGACCCTCATCAAGCTTTTTCCGACGCAAAGTGAGATATCTGGCTATCTCTCAAAGGATGACTTTCGGGCCATTGGTCCGCTGCTGGATTCTGAAGCGGCTGCCCCGCTTCACTCACTGATCGCCGCCCCCTTGAGAATCACATCAAATCAGGTCGTCGTCCTCATCGATGATATGGAACAGGCAAGGCACCTTGCCGAAGGTTCCAAACTGACCACTGCTCTGCTCGATGTATTTGGGTCAGCGCGTTCCGTCTTTGCGTCCGCCGCCAAGGGCTCGATAGCACTGAATGCACGCGGCTCCTCGGTTATGGATCTCGCCCGGCTGATAGATGAAAACGCCCGCCAGATAGTAACGCACGACGCAGTTCGGCGAGAAGTGGCGATAAGCGACCCTGTCCGTGATCTGATCTGCCTCCAGTGTGGTAACCGTCCGGCGCTTATGAAAGCTATGGTCGCCCGAGCCGCGCGAAGTGGGCACGATCTGAACAGCTTCAAATCCGCTCAGCGAATCTATCTAGACGAACTCACCGACGGCGATCTGGCACACATTCTCACGAACACCGACGTCGACTGCATCGCGACTTCGGATCTACGGGTTTTGAACGAAATGGATCGGCTCAGCCAGATGACGAAGGCCGTCGTTGTCGGAAAGATGTTAACCGAACTTGTTGCCCAGGCCCCCAAGAGGATGGCGGAACACTACAAAAATGACACCGCTGTCGGCATAGAAGACATTTTGGAGAAGTTCGACGGCAGAGCCGTCCCTAGGATGCTGCTCGACTACCGCGACTTCGCCGAGCACAAGAGTGCACCCGATTCGGAATTGCTCATTGCGGCGTCGGAGACATCGGACATGTTTGAGCTCCCATCGATTATTCACACAACCACCCTCGCGTCCGCGTACCCGCGCTTTGACGGACTGCTGGAATCCCGCCGTGCTGCAGTGGGCTTTGGCTTTACCAACTCTCATCATAGGTCGGACGACCAGGTTGGGTGGCTCGCGGCGGAGGTACCCTCAAAGTTGGAAGCAAACGCCGAGACTGCTGAATTCTGGTGCGACCGCCTCGAGGCAGCGGCTCTAGCGTGCGGATTCGAGGATTATCGCATCTGGCTCGCGTCCCCTGAAGGTTTCGAACCCGAAGCGCTTGACGTGCTTGCCGCTCGCAACGCCGTCGGCTCCAGCAAGAAACAAGTCGAGCTTCTAGCGGATTTTTTGGGACGCGAGTCGCCCGTCGCCCGTGCCACAGTTTACGAAATCGTGCTTCCCATGTCAGACCAGGCCGAGATGATCGCCGCGAAAACGCTCGAAGAGATCGGTGTCCGTCACGCCCTACCGGCCAAAGCATTGAACCAAATAAAGACAGCTTTGATTGAAGCGTGCATCAACGCGATCGAACACAGCCATAGCCCGGACAGGCAGATCAAGCTCACATTTGAAGTGGGCCGTGACACATTTACGATCAGAATATTCAACCGCGGCGTACGGCTGGCTGACCAGGAGCAGCCAAGCGGATCGTCAACTCGCCGGGGCTGGGGTTTGAAGCTCATGCGGCAGTTAATGGACGAGGTTCACCTCGATCAACCCGACGACGGCACCTTGCTTCGTCTGGTGAAATATCTTGGAAGCGAATCCGGCCGCTCGGGCCCGGAGTAACTGCGTTGAATCTGCACTCATTTTATTGTTGTTATAATCGGATTATTGTGTTAAAACCTTTCTCTAGTTAGTTTCCTGCACCCGTACGT
>JACDAK010000245.1 GCA_013695495.1 Blastocatellia bacterium
CGCTCACACTATCCTTGCTGTCCGACATTCGAGCAGACGGTTATGAGCTTGTTTGGGTTCGCGATTTTGACGAAGCGCTCAAGCAAAGCTCGCCGGATTGCTACGATATCTGCCTACTCGACTATCGCCTCGGTGCTCACGACGGTGTCGAACTAATGGGTGAGCTTCGCAAACGCGGCTACACCTGCCCAATGATCCTTCTCACCGGCCAAGGCGACAAAGAGATCGACAATCTCGCGATGAAGGCCGGAGCCTCAGACTATCTGATAAAGGGCCAGATCAACTCCGACAACCTCGAACGCACCATCCGCTATGCCATCCAGCAAAAGCAGATCGAGGAAGAACGCGTCCGCACCACCCTTGCCGAAGAGGCCCGCCGGCAGGCCGAAGAAGCGAACCGCGCCAAAGACGATTTCCTTGCCGTGCTCTCTCACGAACTGCGCACGCCTCTTAACGCGATGCTCGGTTGGGTACGGCTTCTCCGACACGATAAACAGAACGAGGAAATTTACGACAAGGCCCTCGACGCCATCGAACGCAGCGCCGTCGTTCAAACAAAATTCGTCGAAGACCTACTCGACATCACGCGCATCGTGAACGGCACGCTCAGAATCGAACAGGTGCCCGTTGATCTGCGCTGGGTCATCGGCCAGGCCGTCGACACAATACGGCCCGTCGCCGAAGCGAAATATATCACGCTCGAAATCGACGCGGACGCTCCCATCGGACGCATCAAAGGTGACCCCGTCAGGCTTCAGCAGGTCGTCAGCAATCTACTCTCAAACGCGATAAAGTTCACACCCGAACGCGGAAACGTCACGGTCCGCCTAGACCTCACCGACAGACACGCTCGTCTGTCCATCACAGATACCGGCGAGGGTATTCCAACGGAATTTCTCCCGCACGTCTTTGACCGCTACCGCCAGGCGAACGATTCGACCACCGGCCGAAAAGGCGGCCTCGGCCTTGGCCTTGCTATTGTCAGGCACATCGTCGAACGCCACGACGGCCGCGTCTTCGCCGAAAGCCCCGGAAAAGATCTCGGCTCCACATTCATCGTCCTCCTCCCCCTCATGGGCGCCGACGAGACCGCCGGAATGCCCCTCTCAACCGACCGCGTGCAGGTCTAAACACTTAAGTCACGATTAACGTTCGTGCTGATATTTACAAAGTAGAGAGGCTTTCGATGAACTTAACTTTAACCGCGGTTTTCCAAAAAGTCCCGGAGGGCTATGTCGGCTATGTCGAAGAACACGGCAACAAGATACGCGAGAGGTTCAGTACAAAACTGGTCCCGTTCTTCACCGCCGTTCTCGAGAAATAGCGTTACCCCATCTCACTCTCGTCTATGTCAAAATTTGCATAGACCTTCTGTACGTCATCGTTGTCGTCTATTGCGTCATAGAGCTTTAGCATCGTCTTCGCGTCCTCGCCTTCAAGCTTGATGTAATTCTGCGGGATCATCGATATCTCGGCCGCCTGCGGTTCAACTCCCGCTGCTTTCACCGCCTCGTGAACTGCGTCAAAGCTCTCCGGTGCCGTCAGTATCTCGAACGCATCGCCGTCGTCCTGCATGTCGTCGGCACCTGCCTCGATAGCGATGTCGAATAGATCCTCTTCGCTCTTTGCCGCCTTGTCCACAACAATGTAGCCCTTCTTGTCGAACATCCACGCGACCGACCCCGCCTCACCCAAATTCCCGCCGTTCTTCGAAAATATATGCCGCAACTCCGCCACCGTCCGGTTGCGGTTGTCCGTCATCGTTTCGACCATTATCGCCACGCCGTTCGGCCCATAGCCTTCATAAGTGATCTCGTCGTATGCCACGCCTTCAAGTTCGCCCGTGCCGCGCTTTATCGCGCGGTCGATCGTGTCGTTCGGCATGTTCTGTGCCTTCGCATCAGTCACCGCTTTGCGTAGTCGCGCGTTCGAATCAAGATCTCCAGTCCCGCCCGTGCGAGCCGCAACCGTTATTTCCTTGATCAGCTTCGTAAAGATCTTTCCGCGTTTCGCGTCCAGCGCACCTTTCTTATGCTTAATAGTGTGCCATTTGGAATGTCCTGACATTGATAATTACCTTGTTTGAATAGTTTTGAAGTGTGGTGAAACTGAAAATATATCAGCGAAAATTTGCTTCCGCAATCGCGCCGCATCTACTGAAGCCGAGCCAGCAGCTCCGCTTCTGTTAAGCCTTCTATCCTGATCCGCTTGTTCTTTGAGGTTTCGCCCGCAACGATCGCAATCGAACTGCGTGGAAGCTCCAGCCGCTTCGCCAGAAACTTGATCAGCTCCGCATTCGCCGCCCCATCCACCGGCGGCGACGCGACCCTTACCCTCAGCGCTCCGTCGATCTCACCGGCCACCTCCGTTCGCGAAGCCCGCGGCACCACCTTCACCAAAAACGTTATCGCACCGTCAGTCGCCTTAACATCAATAGCCATCAACGGATAAACACGTTCATTACAATCGCCTGCAAAATGAACACCACGATCAGCACCACCATTATCGACACATCGAACATCCCAACCCGCGGCACTATCTTCTGCACCGGTATCATCACCGGATCAGTGATCTTATACGCAAACCCCAAAAACGTGTTCGGTTTGAAAACAAAAAATTGCCCCACAACCCTCGCGACCAGCATCAGCACAAACAAACTCAGCAACCCGTAAAGTATGAACCCGATCGTCGCATTCACATTGCCCGACGAGATCGCCGCCGAAAGCCCGTCCGC